>NZ_CATKPT010000010.1:0-109952 GCF_949768125.1 Pseudomonas sp. IT-P253
CGTGACGTCGAGTTGATGGTCTTGACCGTTGAGCTTCAGGGTAATCATGGGCACGCCCGCATATTGGTAAGTCATGGGGTCGAGCAATCTGCCGCCTGGGGGGTGGCGGTTGGCATCACGCAGATCGGCTCAGGCTAATGAGGCTCTCTTATGCGGACGATAAGGTCTGCACCGGGCCTTTAGTGAAGCAAATGCTTGATCGTCAGGTGGCTAAGTTAACTCGGGATTAACAAAAAAGCCCTGCACAGTGCAAGTGTGCAGGGCTTGGAGGTCAGTCTTTAAAGCGTAGCTTCAATACTGATTGGGCTCCATTTCCAGTTCAACATGGAAACGATCCAAAATGTCTTTCTGGATCCGTTGCGCCAGGCTCAGCAATTGCAGGCCGGTGGCGCCACCGTAGTTGACCAGCACCAGCGCCTGCAACTTATGCACGCCGGCGTCGGCTTCACGGAAACCTTTCCACCCTGCCCGTTCGATCAGCCAGCCGGCGGCCAGCTTCATCTGCCCGTCGGGTTGCGCGTAAGCCACCACGTCCGGGTATTCGCCTTTGAGCTGCGCGACCAGCGCCGCTGACACCAACGGATTTTTGAAGAAGCTGCCGGCATTGCCGAGCACGGCAGGGTCGGGGAGCTTTTCGTTGCGGATGCTGCAAATCGCCTGGCTGACGTCGGTGGCGGTCGGATGATCGATGCCTTGCTCGGTCAGGCGCTGGCGCACCGGGCCATATTCGAGGTGCAGGTGCGCGGCACGGTCGAGGTTGAAACGAACCCGCAGAATCAACCAGCGCCCCGGCTCCTGTTTGAACAGGCTGTCGCGGTAGGCGAAGTTGCATTCCTCCAGGCTGAAGTCGCGCGGTTCGCCATTCTGACGATCAAGAGCAGTCAGGCCGGCGAACACGTCTTTGATTTCCACACCGTAGGCGCCGATGTTCTGCATCGGTGCCGCGCCCACGGTGCCGGGGATCAGGCTGAGGTTTTCCAGGCCCGACAAACCCTGCGCCAGCGTGTATTGCACGAATGGATGCCAAGGCTCTCCAGCCTCGGCTTCAATCACCACCTTGCTGCCATCATCGCTGAGGATGCGAATCCCGCGAGTGGCCATGCGTAGCACCAGCGACTGGATATCGGCCGTCAGCAGCAAGTTGCTGCCACCGCCGATCACCAGCAGCGGCACGTCGTGTTCCGTCGCATAGGCCAGGGCTTCGCGCACATCGGCGTCACTGTGGGCCTCGGCAAACAACCGCGCCTGCACGTCCACGCCAAAGCTGTTGAACGGCTTGAGCGACACCTGAGGCCGAATCTGCAAACTCATAGCCGTCCCTTCAGTTCGATCACCAGCAAATCGCTGGCGTGCTCAATCAGGTCCAGCACCTGCTCGAAGCCGTGTTCGCTGTCGTAATACGGGTCCGGTACTTCTTCGATGTTCAACTGGCACCGACGCAGAAACAGGTCCAGCTCGGCCTTGCCCTTGGCCGGTTGCAGGGCCTTGAGGTGGCGCAGGTTACTGTTATCCATTGCCAGGATCAGGTCGTAGGTGTCGAAATCGGCGCGATCCACTTGCTGGGCGCGCTGGGCGGACAGGTCGTAACCCCGCCGTTCGGCCGCGGCCTGGCTGCGCTCGTCCGGCGCCTTGCCGACATGCCAGTCACCGGTACCAGCCGAGGCGACTTCGATTTGATCGGCCAGCCCCGCTTCGCGCAATTTGTGCCGCAGCACACCTTCGGCCGTGGGAGAACGGCAGATGTTGCCCATGCACACGAACAGAACCCGCATCAGGCCTCCAGCAGGCGACGAACGCGCTCAAGGTCTTCGATGGTATCGACACCGGTGGGCGGCGCGATCAGTGCATCGGCCACGTGAATGCGTACGCCGTGCCACAGGGCCCGCAGTTGTTCCAGTGATTCGATGTTTTCCAGCCAGCACGGACCCCAGCTGACGAAGTCATGCAGGAAACCGGCGCGATAGGCATAGATGCCAATGTGGCGGCGGTATGGCACGCCTTCCGGCAGCACCTCGCGATTGTTGGCAAACGCGTCCCGCGCCCAAGGCAAGGTTGCGCGACTGAACGTCAGCGCCAGGCCGTTGAGGTCGCTGACGACCTTGACTACGTTGGTGTTGAACAGGGTTTCCACGTCTTCGATCGGCTCGGCCAGGGTGGCCATGCGGGCTTCGGTGTGGGCGGCCAGGTTGGCGGCGACTTGGTTGATCACACTCGGCGGAATCAACGGTTCGTCACCCTGGACGTTGACCACAATGGCGTCAGGCGCCAGACCGAGTTTTTCGGCCACTTCGGCTAAACGATCGGTGCCGGAATTGTGATCTTCGCGAGTCAGCACCACTTCGGCACCAAACCCGTTGCAAGCCTCGACGATGCGCGCATCGTCAGTGGCGACCACCACGCGTTGGGCGTTGCTTTTGCTCGCCTGTTCCCAGACATGCTGGATCATTGGCTTGCCGGCGATCAACAGCAGTGGCTTGCCCGGCAGACGGGTAGACGCGTAACGCGACGGAATGACGACGGTAAAGGCTGTGGTCATTTATCCAGACGCTCGTCGGTGGTCAGGGTGCGGGCTTCGGTTTCGAGCATCACCGGGATGCCGTCGCGAATCGGGTAAGCCAGGCCGGCGCCCTTGCTGATCAGCTCGGTTTTGTCAGCGCTAAGCTTGAGCGGGCCTTTGCAGACCGGACAAGCGAGGATGTCGAGCAATTTGGTGTCCATGAGCATTCCCTTGGTAAAAACGGATTTAAGGCAAAAGACGATCCGGCAGCAGTCGCATCAGCTGCGTATCGAACCAGGCCACGAAGGCCGGTGATGGCGCAGCATCGACCGCCAGGTACCACCAATCGGCGGCGGCGAAGGCACGGCACTTCACCGCGTCCTTTTCGGTCATCACCAATGGCAATGACGGGGTGAAATTCAAGGCCTGGACGCTGTACTCGGCGTGGTCGGCAAATGCATGCGGGACTGGCTGCCAGTGTAGCGTTTCGAGGGTTGTGAAGAAACGTTGCGGATTGCCAATGCCGGCCACCGCATGCAGCGCCTGGCCTGCGGGGAAGTGATCGAGGGGACGTCGTTCGCCACTGTGCAGATTGATCAGTGCCGTGGGTTGTAGCTGGAAGGCAAAACCATCACCGCGATCGGCCGTGGCACCGTTGTAGAGCACCGCATCGACGCTTTGCAGACGCTCAACCGGCTCACGCAACGGCCCGGCAGGCAGGCAATGCCGGTTGCCCAGGCCACGGGCAGCGTCGATCAGCACCAGTTCAAGGTCTCGGGCCAGACGGTAATGCTGCATGCCGTCGTCGGAGAGGATCAAGTCCAGTGGCTCGCTCGCCAGCAATGCTTTGACCGCGCGGCTGCGGTCCGGGTCGATCATCAACGGCACGCCGGTACGCTGGACGATCAACAGCGGCTCGTCGCCTGCGATATCGGCACTTTGATCCGACTCGACGCGCCACGGCAATTGCGGCGGTTTGGCGCCGTAACCGCGGCTGACCACACCCACCCGCAAGCCGCTGCGCTGACAGTGTTCGATCATCCACAGAATCAACGGCGTCTTGCCGGTGCCGCCCACTGTGATGTTGCCGACCACGATCAACGGCACGGGGGGCTGATAGATCTCGCCCTCACCCGCCAGAAAACGCTTGCGCTTACCCATGACCACGCGCCGGTACAGCCATTCCAGTGGCTGCAACAGCTTCAGGGCCGGATGACCTTCGTACCAAGCGGCGAGGAAGCGATCGGAGATGGCCATCAGGGTGCGGGCGGTGCCGCCTCGACAGTGGTCATGCGCAGGTGGCTGAAGCCGAGCTTGCCGGCGGCGTCCATGGCGGTGATGACTGATTGATGCTGGGTCTTGCCGTCAGCGCTGATGGACAACGGCAGGTTAGTGTCGCCGCTGGACTCCTTTTTCAGCGCCTCCATGAGCGTGGCCAGGTCATTCTTCGGCAATACCTGGTTGTTCACCGAGAACGTACCTTCGGCGTTGATGGCGATGTCGAGTTGCTTGACCTGCGGATCTTCGGCAGGCGAGCCGCTGACCGCCTCCGGCAGCTCGACGCGCAGCTGGGTTTCACGGGTAAAAGTGGTGGTCACAACGAAAAACAGCAGCAGGACAAACACCACGTCGATCAGCGACACGAGATTGATGTCCACGTTCTCCCGTTGCTTGCGGCGGAATTTCACGCTTTGCCCTCAGCCAGATCAACGTCACGGTCGCCCTGCACCACTTCAACCAGCTTGATGGCTTCCTGCTCCATCCCCACCACCAGCTCGTCGATGCGCCGTTGCAGGAACCGGTGGAAGAATACCGACGGGATACCGACGATCAGGCCCGAAGCCGTGGTGATCAAGGCTTTGGAAATACCACCGGCCAGCACTGCGGCGTTGGTGGCCATGCCCGTGCCCATGAACGAACTGAAGATATCGATCATGCCCAGGACTGTCCCGAGCAAGCCGAGCAGCGGGGCCATGGCGGCGATGGTGCCCAGGGCGTTGATGTAACGCTCCAGTTCGTGGATGACCCGGGCGGCGGCCTCTTCGATGCACTCTTTCATGATCTCGCGACCATGCTTGGAGTTGGCCAGGCCTGCGGCGAGGATTTCGCCCAACGGCGAGTTGGCGCGCAGTTCCTTGAGTTTTTCTTTATTGAGTTGCTTGTCCTTGATCCACACCCAGACCTGTCCGAGCAAGTGATCCGGGGTCACACGGCTGGCTCGCAGGGTCCAGAGACGCTCGGCGACGATCGCCATGGCCGCGATGGAACTCAGAATGATCGGCAGCATCATCCAGCCGCCGGATTTGACCAATTCCCACACAGTGACAGTCCCCTCGAAAAAGTGCGCCACTCTAACATAGGGGGTCGGCGCACCGAAGACCGTGATGTCGCATCCGGTCGGGCATTAATCACTCAAGGTTATTGCGCCGAACGCCAGAAACGCCGTTCCAGACGCATCGTCGAGGGTGGAGTGAAGTGCCCAAGCTGCAGACGGATGGCACCCTGCTCGGCGCTGTCGTAGATCGCCATGCCGCGTTTTTGATACCGAGCGATCACCGTGGGATGGGGATGGCCAAAGGCGTTGCCCCGGCTGCGGGAGATCAGCACTGCTTTGGGTCGCAATCTATTAAGCAGCGCCATGGACGACGAACTCCGACTGCCGTGGTGCGGCGCCTGCAACCAATCGGTAGACACGGCCAGTGGACTGTCGAGCAAGGCTCGCTCGGCGGCGCTGTCGATGTCACCGGTCAGCAGCAATCGCTCGCCACTGGCTTCGATTTGCAGGACGCAGGACTTCTGATTGCTGTCGGTGGCGGAAGACCATTGCCAGAGTTCGAACCGCACATTGTCCCAGGCCCATTGCTCGCCGCTCTCACAGGCCTCGGCTCGCAATTCGAGCGGCAAGGCCAGTGGATCGCCACTGCGCACTCGTTTTACCGCCAGGCCATTGGCGACCGCCAGGGCACCGCCGGCATGATCGGCGTCGGCGTGGCTGATCAGCATCAGGTCGAGTGCTTCCACGCCCAGCTTACGCAACGACGGCAGCACCACCCGCGCCCCCTGGTCGAAATCACCGAAGCGCGGCCCGGCGTCATACAGCAAGGTGTGATGGCGAGTGCGCACCAGGATGGCCAACCCCTGGCCAACATCCAGCTGCCATACTTCGGCAATGCCTGGCGGCATGGATTCGCGCGGTGGAAAAACCAGCAACAGCAACAATGGCCACCCCAGCGGCCGCAGCGGTACGCCTCGCGGTAGCAATAATAGAAGCGCCCCCAGCGCGCCGAGCGCCCAGATCCACCACGGCACTGCCACTGGCACCCACGCCGGCAATTCACCGGCCATCAAAGCCAGGCCCTTGAACAGCCCATCGATCAGGCCACCCGCCAGCCACAGTAACCCTTCACCCACGTAAGGCACTGGCAACAACAGCGTCCCGAGCAAGGCTGGCGGCAATACCACCAGACTGATCCAGGGCACTGCCAGCAGATTGGCCGCCGGCCCGCTGATGCTGATCGGTAACCCGAGCACCAATAACAACGGACACAGTCCGATTGCGATCAGCCATTGCGCGCGCGTCCAGGTTTGCCACCAGCGCCAAGGGCCCAGCCGACCGCCGAAGGTGAAAATCAGCACCGCCACCGCTGCAAAAGATAACCAGAACCCCGGTTGTAAACTCGCCAGCGGGTCCAGCAACAACACACCATCAAGCGCCAACAACAGCGGCCACCAGGCGCCGAGGTGACGAAATCTGAGGCGCCATAACAGCATCAGACCGATCATCACGCAGGCCCGGCGCACCGGCACCTCAAACCCGGCCAGCAGCCCGTAACCGAGTGCCGCAGAGAATGCCAGACCACACGCCCAAGGCAGCCAAGGCAAACGGTTCGGCCACAGACCATACCGGGCCGCCCCGGCGATCAACAGATACACCAGTCCCGCGAGCAAACCGATGTGCTGCCCGGAAATCACCAGCAGGTGCACGGTGCCGGTGTCTTGCAACACCTGCCAGTCCTCGCGACTGAGCCCGGTGCCATCCCCCAGCACCAACGCCGCCAGCGCCCCCGTTCGCCCCTGGGCATCAACGGCCTGCAAGCGTTGGCGAATGCCGTCGCGCCAGGCCCATCGAGCCTCGGTCAGTCGCTGTCCATCCTTGACGGTCCCGGTAGCGCCGATGCGTTGCGCCAGCAGCCAGGCGTCGTAATCGAAAGCCTGCGGATTGAGCAGGCCCGCCGGCCGCTTCAATTTCACTGCCAGCCGCCACCGCTCGCCACTGTTGACGGGCGGTCCGTCATACCAGACCAGGCGCATCAGTTGCGGCACCTTTGCCTGCCGCGACCGAGCGCCTGCCAATTCAAAACGTACAACCCCGTCGTTGTTCTGCGGCAATCCCACCACCCGACCTTCGACCCAACGGGTTTCGCCATCGAGACTCACCTGCAGCCGATCGTCCAGCGCCCACTGCGCATTCGCGCACGCCCAACTGAAGCCGAACAGGAAAAACGCCAACGGATAAGTCCTGAACGGCAGCAACATCAAACCGGCTACCGGCAGCAACAGCCACAACCAGACCGGTGGTAATACCGGCAAAAAACGCAAGGCCAACAGACCCAACGCCAGCGCCATCATCCCCGTGCGCATACGCCCATCCTTGAGAGTCCCTCCCTAGGCGTAGCCGGCTCATTGCACAGCTGTCGTTATTAATTGTCACAAAGTCTGAATGGGCGCCTTATAGAATCCAGACATACTTGTCGCCTTAACCGACCGAGAAGCCTTATGCCCCGGCGCTTATTCAAACGCTACATGCCAGACCCGACGAGCATCAGGGAACACAAATCCTTACGTTTTCTCGGCAGCCTGCTGCATGACCCGAACCTTTGGCACCTTAATCGCCACTCCGTCGCCCGGGCCATGGCGGTCGGTTTGTTCGCAGCGTTCCTGCCGATCCCGTTGCAAATGCTAGTGGCTGCCATCCTTGCGATCATGGTGCGCGGCAACCTGCCGATTGCGGTGAGCCTGGTCTGGCTGACCAATCCGATCACCATGCCGGCGGTGTTCTACTGCACGTACCAGACCGGCGCCTGGATGATGGACGTCCCCGCCCGTCATCTGCCGGACGAACTGACCTGGGAATGGATCAGCGGTGAACTCTCTACGTTGTGGCAGCCGTTGTTGCTCGGTTCAGTGGTGACGGGACTGGTACTCGGTGCCCTCGCCTATTGCCTGACCATGCTGTATTGGCGCTGGTGGGTGGGGCGGCAATGGAAACGGCGCAAGAAAAACCGGATGTGAGAATGCAAAACGGCCTTCATTTCAGGAGGCCGTTTTTTTGCGCTGTCAGTACTGACGCCATCGCGAGCAAGCTCGCTCCCACAGTAGATTGGTGCTGCCCACATTATTTGTGATCGACACAGTTCCCTGTGGGAGCGAGCTTGCTCGCGATGCAGGCGACGCGACCGTTATTACGTACGCATCCCACGCCCACTGACCAGCAACCTCGCGCACCCAATGTAAAGCGCCACCGTCGCCACCAGCATAAAGGTGATCGCCACACTGATCTTGATGTCCGAAACCCCAAGAATGCCGTAACGGAAAGCATTGACCATATGCAGCACCGGGTTAGCCAGGGACACGGTCTGCCAGAACGGTGGCAGCAAAGTAATCGAGTAGAACACCCCACCCAGGTACGTCAGCGGCGTCAGCACAAAAGTCGGGATAATCGAAATGTCATCGAAGTTGCGCGCAAACACCGCATTGATAAAACCTAGCAGCGAAAAAATCGTTGCCGTCAGCACCACCACCAGCAGGGTCACGCCCAGGTGATGCACCTGCAAATGGGTGAAGAACAGCGACAGCAGTGTGACGATGATCCCGACCATCAACCCGCGCAACACACCGCCCAGGGTGTAACCGATCAGAATCGTGTGCGGCGATACCGGCGACACCATCAACTCTTCGATGGAGCGCTGGAACTTGCTGCCAAAGAAACTCGAGACCACGTTGCCGTAGGAGTTGGTGATCACCGACATCATGATCAGCCCCGGCACGATGTACTCCATGTACGTGAAGCCGCCCATACCACCAATCTGCCGACCAATCAGATTGCCGAAGATCACGAAATACAGAACCATGGTGATGGCTGGCGGCAGCAGCGTCTGCGGCCAGATTCGGGTAAAGCGCCGAACCTCGCGGTAAACGATGGTATTGAGGGCAACGAGGTTGGGTTGCAGCTCGGAACTCATAACGCCACCTTCGACAGATTTTTCTCCACCAGGGACACGAACAGCTCCTCGAGGCGATTGGTTTTGTTACGCAGGCTCAGCACTTCGATGTTCTGCTGCGCCAACTGGGTGAACAGCGCGGTGATGCCCATGGCCTTATCGACCTGAACTTCAAGGGTGTGACTGTCGAGCAGCTTCGTCGGGTAGCCAAGCAACTGCGGCGCCGCGCTCAGGGTGTTCTTGAGGTCGAGCAGGAAAGTTTCCACATGCAGTTGGCTGAGCAACTGCTTCATGCTGGTGTTCTCGACGATGGTGCCGTGGTCGATGATGCCGATGTTGCGGCACAACTGCTCAGCCTCTTCCAGGTAGTGCGTGGTAAGGATGATAGTGATGCCTTTCTTGTTCAGCTCGGTGAGGAAGGTCCACATCGAGCGACGCAGTTCGATGTCCACGCCCGCCGTCGGTTCATCGAGGATCAGCAAGCGCGGTTGATGAACCAGCGCACGGGCGATCATCAGTCGACGCTTCATGCCACCGGACAGCGAACGCGACGGCACATCGCGCTTGTCCCACAAACCCAGCTGGGTCAGATATTGCTCGGCGCGTTCCTTGGCGATTTTCGGCGGGATGCCGTAGTAACCCGCCTGGGTCACCACGATATCGAAGGTTTTTTCGAACTGGTTGAAGTTGAATTCCTGAGGCACCACGCCGATACAGCGCTTGAGTCCCGCAGGATCCTTGTCCAGGTCGTGACCGAAGATATTCACCGTTCCGCTGGTCTTGTTCACCAGGGTCGAGAGAATGCCGATGGTCGTGGATTTGCCGGCGCCGTTAGGGCCGAGCAAGGCGAAAAAGTCACCTTCGGCGACGTCCAGATCGATACCACTCAGGGCCTGGAAACCGTTGCCGTAGGTTTTGGTTAGCTGCCGGATGGACAGAGCGGAACTCATATCGGATTTACGCACCAAGAAGGGAAGAAAGGGATCAATAAGGGCGAGCGGCGCACAATGCAACCGCGGCGCACGAGCGCAATGGTGCTTGTCGCCGCCCCACAAGTACAGTCAAGTGTGTCGATAGTGAGTATTAAGTCAACGCGGTCATGACGGCTTTCTGATACGCCGGACGCAGCTTAAGCCGTGCGTACCAAGCCTCCAGATGGGGCTGTGGCGCGCGCTCGATCGGCATCTCGAACCAGGCATAAATGAAACTGCCCAAGGGGATGTCGCCCATGCCGATGTCATCGCCGGACAGGTACGGTTTGGTCGCGAGCGCCTGATCGGCCATGGCCAGTAGCTCGTCGCACTCCTTGATCGCGGCGTGAATGGCCGGCCAGTCCTGCTTGTCTGCCGGCGTGCGCAACACGCCCCAGAACACGGTGCGAAACGGGCCGGCGAAACTTGAAGTGGTCCAGTCCATCCATTTCTCGGCCGAGGCGCGGGCCTTCAGATCGGTCGGGTACCAGGCAGTGCCGCCGGCGTGGACGGCCATCAGGTAACGCACGATGGTGTTGGACTCCCACAGCACGAAGCCGTCGTCTTCAATCACCGGCACACGACCATTGGGGTTCATCGCTCGGTAATCAGGCGTATCGACCACGCCAAAGGCGCCGCCCGCATTGATGGCTTCATAGGCCAGGCCCAGCTCTTCGGCAGCCCACAAAGGCTTTCTGACATTCGACGAATTTTTCCGACCCCAAATCTTCAGCATGACCGCCTCTTTATGGATGAATGCGCAGGCAGCATACGCCGGATCAGGCGCGACTCAAATCGCTCTGCATATCACCCGGCAGCGGCGGCAGTTGCTCGCTGAACAGATGCGGATAGCACTTTTCAAGGTGCTCGAAAAAGAACGCTTCGGGTACGTCGCTGAACTGGCCGTGGTCGACCAGGTACTCCATCAGTTTTTCGCCGTCTCGATTGAAAGGGTGAAACACACTGTCGTTGATCCCGTCGAATTCCAGCGGCGCGACATTGAACAGTTCGCACAAACCTTGATTGAACGCCGGGGTGGCCTTGACCCAGCGGCCGCCCAGATACAGCTCGGTGTAACCGTGCATGGCGAACACGTCGCTCTTGAGCAATTCGAGCAGGCGCGGCGTCGATAAATGATTGCGTACGTCCGCCAGGCCGATCCGCGCGGGAATCGCGCAATGCCGGGCGCACCCGGCCAGCAGCGTGGCTTTGGGCACGCAATAACTTTCCCCGGTGGTCAGTGCATAACTGCCACGCAATGTGTCCGGATCGCGGCTGAACGTGTACGGGTTGTAACGCACGGCCTCACGCACTGCGTAATAGAGACTGGTCGCCTGTTCAATCGGGTTGCGACTGGCGCCGCGATGTTTTTCGGCGAACTCCACCACTGACGGATGGTCACTATCGATGAAGCGGCCGGGACTCAGATACTCGAGCATGAGAACAATCTCCTGGGGAAGCCACGAGTCTAGCGACAGGTTCAGCACAGAGATAACGGCGTTTCGGCCAAATATGGCCGCTTTGTCGCCCGCACTACCAACGCTTTCCGAGGTCCGCTTCATCCAAGGTTTCCCACGAATTCAAACACATCGCTCTGACCACCCTGTTTTGCGGATGCCGTCTAAGCTCTGAAGGTTGGTTTTGCCCTGGTTCACGGAGGATTAAATATGCTGTTGTTGTGGATACTGGTTCTGGTTGTCGGGATAGCCTATCTGGCCCACCGCCGCATCTCCCCACTGCCCGCGCTGGGGATCGTTGCTGTCTATGTCGTTGCGATGGGTGCCTTCAGCCGCGCACCGGGTTGGCTGCTGCTGATTTTCTGGGTGTTGATCGCGGCGGTCGCAGCGCCATTGTTGCTGCCCGACCTGCGCCGCAAATTTTTCAGTGCGCCTTTGTTCAACTGGTTTCAGAAAACCCTGCCGCCCATGTCGCAAACCGAGCGCGAAGCCATCGAGGCAGGCACGGTGTGGTGGGACGGCGAACTGTTCAGCGGCCGCCCGGACTGGGACAAACTGCTGTCCTATCCCAAAGCGCACCTGAGCGAAGAGGAACAGGCCTTTATCGATGGCCCGACCGAAGAGCTGTGTGCCATGGTCAGCGACTGGCAGATCGGCCAAACCATGGACCTGCCGGCCGAAGCCTGGAGCTACATCAAGGAAAACGGCTTCTTCGCCCTGATCATTCCCAAGGAGTACGGCGGCAAGGGCTTTTCTGCCTACGCCCACTCGCAGGTCGCGATGAAACTGGCGACTCGCAGCGGCGACCTCGCGTCCACCGTGATGGTGCCTAACTCCCTCGGCCCGGCAGACCTGTTGCTGCACTATGGCACTGAAGAACAACGCAACCATTACCTGCCACGACTGGCACGCGGTGACGACATCCCGTGCTTCGGCCTGACCGGCCCACTCGCGGGCTCCGACGCCAGCTCCATGCCCGACACCGGGGTGATCTGCAAAGGTGAATGGCAAGGCAAGGAAACCCTCGGCCTGCGCCTGAACTGGGAAAAGCGCTACATCACGCTGGGCCCGGTGGCTACCCTCCTCGGCCTGGCCTTCAAGGCCTACGACCCAGACCACTTGCTGGGTGACAACGAAGACCTGGGCATCAGTCTGGCGCTGATCCCGACGGACACCGCGGGCGTTGAAATCGGTCGCCGTCATCTGCCACTGGGTGCTGCGTTCATGAACGGCCCGAACTCGGGCAAGGACGTATTCGTGCCGCTGGACTTCCTCATTGGCGGCCAGGAAATGCTCGGAAAAGGCTGGATGATGCTGATGAATTGCCTGTCGGTCGGGCGTTCGATTTCGCTGCCGGCGGTCGGCACTGGCGCGGCGAAGTTCACCAGCCTGGTGACCGGTCAATACGCGCAGATACGCGAGCAGTTCAACGTTCCACTCGCTGCTTTCGAAGGCATTCAGGAGGCCATGGCGCGTATCGGCGGCAACGCCTGGATGATGGACGCCGCGCGAATGCTGACCGCCAATGCCGTGGACCTGGGGGAGAAACCGTCGGTGCTGTCGGCGATTCTCAAGTACCACCTCACCGAGCGTGGTCGCGAATGCATCAGCCACGCGATGGATGTGCATGGCGGCAAGGCGATCATCATGGGGCCGAACAACTACCTCGGGCGCAGCTGGAATGGCGCGCCGATCTTCATCACCGTGGAAGGCGCGAACATTCTTTCGCGCAACCTGATGATCTTCGGCCAAGGCGCGATTCGCTGCCATCCGTTCGTGCTCAAGGAAATGGCCCTCGCAGATCGCGAGGACAGGGATCAGGCACTCACCGAGTTCGATGACCTAATGCTCAAGCACATCGGTTTCGCGGTGGGTAATGCCGCCAGCACCCTGGTGCTGAACCTCGGTTTCGGACACCTGGAGCATACGCCGGGCAACAAGCTCAGCCAGGGCTACTTCCGTGCCCTCAACCGTCAGGCTGCTGCGTTCGCCCTGCTCGCCGACCTGAGCATGATGATGCTGGGCGGTGAACTGAAACGCCGCGAACGTTTATCGGCACGCCTGGGGGATGTGCTCAGCAACATGTACCTGGCTTCGGCGGCGCTCAAGCGTTACCACGACCTCGACTCTGCGGATCACATGACACCGCTGTTTACCTGGGCCATGGAAGAAAGCCTGGGGCAGTCCGAACGTGCACTGGATGAATTGCTGAGCAACTTCCCGAACAAGGTGCTGGGTTGCCTGTTGCGGGTGATCGTGTTCCCGTTTGGTCGCCGCCACAAAGGACCGTCGGACACACTCGGCGTCGAAGTGGCTGCAGTGATCGGCCGCGCCAAGGGCGATCCGGCCCTGGAGGAGTTGCTGGGTGGTTGCTACCGTCCGCAATCGAGCGATGACGCCGTCGGCGCCCTGCAGCACGCTTGTGACTTGTTGAACGCGGCGCAGCCATTGCAGAAAAAGCTGCATTTGGGACTCAAAAGTGGACAGGTCAAACCGGCTGCCGGGGAACATCTCATCGACGCAGCGCTTGAGGCTGGCGTGTTACAACCCAGGGAAGCGCAGACCCTGCGTGAGGCGGAAGCGGCGCGACGCAAGGTGATCGACGTCGACGATTTCGACAAAGAGGCGTTGGCGCTGGCGCAAGGAAAGGTCCGCTGATCTTCTCTACCATGTAAAAACGGGCGCAGGAGCTTTATACTCCTGCGCCCGTTTTGCTCTTGAGGACTTATCTCGTGTCCAACATCGTTGCCGATCATCTCGTTTTGCTCGACCACCTGCGCAGCATCCTGGTCGCCGTAGGTGAGGCCGATCAGGTTCCCGAAGAAAGCCATGCCTTGTTCCTGGAGCGCTTCGATGAACTGCGTGCATTGCTGCCGGTCGACCCGATCGAAAGCCAATACCTGGGCCAGGACATTCTGTGCCAGGTGATCGCCCGCTATCCGCAAATCGCCCACCTGGTCCCGCGCGACTTGCTGTGGTACTTCGCCGGTGACTGCCTGCACTACATGCCCGATGATGAAATCAACCTGTATCAGGCGCTGGAGGAACGTCGTTTCGAAGCCGAACAGAATGACGAACCATTCGACTGGAATCAGGAAAAACAACTGCTGGCGATGTCGAACGAAGACAGCAAGCACTGATCTTCGATCAGAAATACAAAAGGCCCGCATGGTTGAACATGCGGGCTTTTTTTTGTTGCCGGTGATGCATTCGCGAGCAGGCTCGCTCCCACATTAGGGTTGTGAACACCACAGATCCACTGTGGGAGCGAGCTTGCTCGCGATGAGGCCCTTTAGAGCAACCCGTCACTCTCGGGCAACTCATATTGCGCCGCGACCTTGCCCAATGCAGTTGGCTTGCCCGGCTTACTCAAGGTCGGCTCCTTCTCCAGGCATTCCACCAGATAATCGATAAACACCCGCAACTTCGGCGGCAAATATCGGGTCGGCGAATGCAGCAACCAGGCGCCGCCGTGGTAGGAAGCCAGGAAGGTCCAGTCCGGCAGCACCTGCACGATCAAGCCCTGCTCCAGTGCATAACGCGCGGTGAAATACGGCAGGCTGCCGATGCCGATGTGTTGCAACACCGCGCCCAATCGGACGCCGGTGTGATTGGCGGCATAACGCCCGCGCACACCGACCGTCACGGCTTTGGTGCCTTTCTTGAATTTCCAGCGAGCATCGCTCGGGGTTTCGCCCAGGTAAATGCAACTGTGATTGAGCAAATCATGGGGATGGGTCGGCGTGCCGTGATCGGCCAGGTACTGCGGCGTGGCACAGAGCATATGGTCGATGGTCAGCAATTGCCGCCCTACCAGCCCGGCGGGTGGCCGATCAGTAATGCGAATCGCCAGGTCGACATTGTCGTCAATCAAATCCACCTGACGGTCTTCGAGCATCAACTCCACATCCACCTTGGGATAACGCCGAAGAAATTCGGGCATATGCGGATGTATCACGAAGCGCCCCACCGCCTTCGGCACGCTTACACGTATCAGCCCTTCCGCTTCCTGGCTGAACTGGCCGCTGATTTCCATCACCGATTTGGCCGCGCTGACCATTTCCTGGCAACGCTTGAACACTTCCTCGCCACCATCGCTCAAGCGCAGTTTGCGCGTCGTTCGTTGCAGCAGACGGGTGGCGAGTGCCTTCTCCAGACGGGAGATGCTGCGACTGACCGCCGAGGGGGAAGCGCCGAGCTGGCGCGCGGCCTCGGAGAAGCTGCCGGTTTCGACAACCTTGACGAAAATCGCCATTTCACCGAGCAGCGGCAGTGGAAGATTTATGCTCACAGCGCAACAGTCCTTTGAAGTTTGAACGGATTATCACGCAATTCCACCCTTCATATAATAAAAAACAGAAATTCTGATAAGGGCATGGAATATGACGCTCCGCCTCTTTTTCCATAGTGATGACCTCAAGGCCAACGTGGAAGTCCTGGAGTGCACGCCCCATGAGAACGAGTTTGCCGTGGTGCTGCGGGCCACGTTGTTCCATCCCCAGGGCGGCGGGCAACCCTGCGATACCGGTTGGATCGGCGAAAGCCAGGTGCTGCGTGTGGTACAGGACCCGGACCGGATCATCCATTTCGTCGATCAACCGGTGAAACCCGGCATGAACCCGATCCGGGTCGATGAACAACGTCGCCAGTTCAATACCCGCATGCATTCCGCCGGCCATCTGATCGGCCACTTTGTCCAGGCCATGGGCTGGATGCCGATCAAGGCTCACCACTGGCCGGGCGAAGGTCGGGTGCAGTTCAACCCGACGGACAGCGCACAAGAGGTTGATGGCACGACTCTCCAGCACGGCATCGCGCAGTGGATCGCCGAGGACTTGCCGCGTCTGACCTCGTTGCGCGAAGGCGCCCGGGAAATCGGTTTCGGCGAGCTGCCCGCCTATGGCTGCGGCGGCACCCATGTACGTAGCCTGAAGGATTTGGGCACGGTCACAATCGCGTCGCTTTCACAGAAGAAGGGAACGCTGTCAGTCCACTACAGCATGGACTGAACAGTTGGGCGATGTCATCGCCTGACGCCGGGGGAGCCCCCATTCGCGGGCTCCGTTGACTCTCTGATAGATGGACCTAAGACATGATGCTTGACGTCGAGCGTCTCGATGAGACGTGCATAAAAAAACTCGCCAACGAAGAAATCCTCGCCATCCGCATCAAAGGCTTTCTGCCCCGGCCGCTGGCTGTTCAGATCGGCGACAAGATTCTCGCCCCTGGCTTCGAGGGTTACATCAACGCACCGAGTATCGGTCGCATCGGCATGGCGTTTTATGAAGCGGAAAACCAGCCGCTCCTGATCGAAGATTACTTCGAGCGTGCTACGCGCAACATCGCGGAATTGCGCAGCCGTTGCGCGCCCTACTCGTCCCCGGTCGACACCCTGCGCTGCATGCTCGACGAGTCCTGGCCGGCGGGTGCGCATCTGGAAAACCTCTACGGTCGCAAAATGTACGTCAGGCTTTCCCGGGTGGTGAAACCCGGAGTGTGCTTTCTGGCCCATCACGACATTTTCGCCAAGGATGCTCCGGACAGTTTCCAGGCGCGGAGTCTGGAGTCGCAGTTCGCCTGCAATGTTTACCTGAACATGCCAATCGAGGGCGGCGCGCTGCAGATGTGGGACGACGATATTTCCCCGGAGCAGTTCGATGACATGCGCGGCGACAGTTACGGCATCGATCCGTCCCTGCTCGGCCCGCCGACCCTGGAGATTCGTCCAGATCCGGGAGATTTCATCATGTTCAATTCACGCCGCATGCACTCGGTGACACCGGGCGTGGCCGATCCGCGCTTGAGCCTGTCATTTTTTGTCGGCTATCGCGGCAATGCTTCACCCCTCACCTTCTGGAGTTGAGATGCAGTTTTCAAATTACCTGGGCGAGTTCCTGGCGCTGGCGACTATCCACTTTCTGGCCGTCGTCGCACCCGGACCGGACTTCGCGGTCACCATCCGCCAGAGCGTGCGTTTCGGTCGATGGGTGGGGATATGTACGGCACTGGGCATCGGTGCGGGCATTTCCGTGCATGTGCTTTACACCCTGCTCGGCGTCGGCGCATTGATGCACACCACGCCTTGGCTGTTGACCGTGGCCAAGGTCGTGGGCGGCGCCTACATTCTGTACCTCGGCGTCAGCCTGTTGCGCAGCCAACCCAAATCGGTGCCGGAGGGTGAAAAAGATGCAGACGAACCGAGGGTCGAGCAAACACTGCTAAAAGCATTCACCACCGGGTTTCTGACCAATGCCACCAACCCCAAGGCGACACTGTTCTTCCTGGCGATCTTCACCACGATCATCAGCGCCACGACACCGCTCAAGATTCAGGCACTATACGGTCTCTGGATGTGTTTCGTGAACGCACTGTGGTTTGTCATCGTTGCGCTGTTCTTTTCCAGCAGCAGGGTGCGGTTGCTGTTCATGCGCCTGGGGCACTGGTTCGAGCGGAGTATGGGGGTAATCCTGATCCTGTTTGCGGGCCGATTGATTTTATCGATGTAAATACGCAGGGATCATCAAGCACATTTATTAAATTGGTGATCCTGAATTTTTCGCAAAAAGAAAAAGCCCGCTCAGTCTGACTGACGGGCCTTTTTTCTTTACAGCATACCCCGTCAACACTGCGCTATGACCTTGCCCGCACCGCTCGCCCGCCCGCCTTTCTCCAGCCTTTGCACCCGCGGTTTTTTTTAAAAATCATGGCACTTTGGTTTGATTGAACTACCTTCAAGCAATAAGAAGTCATAACGGCTCGAATTTCCACGTTAGCTTCAGTGATCAGATGGTGAATTGGCAAAAGGAGTTACCTCTCTATGATCCTGTCGGGCGTTTTCCGGCTCTGTACCTTCATTGCCGATTACTTTCCAGGGGAGCCAGGTCGACGGACAGTACCGTCCATAGCCACGAGCGTCGCTCTGGCGGGCAGTCCAGATAACCGGATCACTAAAAACTGTTTTAGCAAAGGTCGCTCGCTGTCCAGGCAGATCAGCGAATTGCGCCCGCTCATATGTAGCACGCAAGGAATAACACCAAGGCCATGGACAAGTGGTCTGACGCATTGGGGGGGATAGTCCGGTCCCCGTGAAGTGATCCGTGACAAATCAGTCAGCCTAAAGATGGCCTATCCAGTGAGGATGTATTAAATGAGCCTTCGTCCCGTGCCCGCTTTAAAGCGAATTATCCATGGCCTGTTCTGGATTGGCCTCAGCGTGGATGCGGCTCACGCCGCGACGGACAGTTGTCCGCAACTGGACAGTTGGCCGACTACGTTCGAGGTCGGTCAGGGGCTGCAGAGTGAACTGCGCAGCCCTGTTCCGGTAACAAAACTGGCGGTGGGTGACCCGAAAATTGCCGACGTGCAACCCAGCGGCAACAACGCGTTCATACTCACGGGCATTGCGCCGGGGACCACCAGCCTGATGGTCTGGACCGCCTGTTCGAAAACACCGCGCCAAGGCATGGTGTTCGTCAAGGGTAAAGCGACGTCGGCGCTGACCAGCGTGTCGTCGGTACCTTCCGACGACCCGCTGCTACCGAGCCAGGTGCAGACCGATATCCGCTTCGTTGAAGTCAGCCGGACCAAGCTCAAGGAAGCCTCCGCCTCGATTTTCGGCGTCCGGGGCAACTTCCTGTTCGGCTCGCCGAGAACCTTGCCCACCATCAACGGCATTGTCACGCCGGCGCTGCCAGTGAACAACGACAATTTCAACCTCACTTTTGCTACCGGCAATACCCTGGTGGCGCTCAACGCGCTGGAGGGCAGTGGTTTCGCCTACACCCTGGCGCGGCCAAGCCTGGTAGCGCTCAGCGGGCAGAGTGCGAGCTTCCTGGCCGGCGGTGAAGTACCGATTCCGGTGCCCAGTTCAGGCAGCGATAACGTGTCCATCGAGTACAAGGAGTTCGGTATCCGCCTGACCCTGACGCCGACCATCGTCGGGAAAAACCGTATCGCGCTGAAGGTGGCGCCGGAAGTCAGTGAACTGGACTTCAGCAACGCAGTGAGCATCGCCGGCACGATTGTCCCGGCCCTGACCATACGCCGTACCGATACCAGCATCTCCCTGGCCGACGGCGAAAGCTTCGTTATCAGCGGCTTGATCAGCACCCACAACGATTCCCGGGTGAACAAGTTTCCGGGGTTGGGCGATATCCCGATTCTGGGCGCGTTTTTCCGCGACAACACCATCAACCGTGAAGAGCGCGAACTGTTGATGATCGTCACCCCCCATCTGGTCCAGCCACTGGCTGCCAATGCACAACTACCGTCATTGCCTGGCGAGCAACTGCGCAATTACGACCCGAACTTCTACCGCATGTTCTTCCTGGAAAATGGCGACTTCGACAGTCGCAGCGGGCTCTCGCAATGAACCGAAGCCTGAACCAGTCGTGCCTTGCCCTGACTCGTAATGGTGACTTTGAACACTTGCCAGGCCAGCTTTATTGCCATTGGCCAAGCGTTCAACGTGTTGTAGCCAGAGGACATTCGATGAAAGCAGTCATTGCAATAGCGGCGACAATAATGCTCGCAGGTTGTGCCAGCAATGGCCTGTCTTCGCGACCGGCTAACTGTGCCAAGCCCGGTTCAGATCAAGAACTGGCCCTGAACCTGGCCGACAACATGGCCAACGAAGGCCGTTTGTATGCCAGCCTGGCGAATCTGGAAGGATTGCCCGATAACCTGGTCCAGGTTCGCCTGCGCAAGGCTCGGGTGCTGCGCTTGATGGGGCGTAGCGAGGCGGGGCCGTTGTACGAAAGTCTGCTCGGCACCTGTCTGGCTGCTGATGGGGAACATGGTCTGGGCCAGTTGGCCGCGGCCAAAAATGATTACGTCACTGCTACCACTCACCTTGAGCGTGCGGTGAAGATGGCCCCCACTGACGACAGGATGCGCAATGACCTGGGGGTCGTCTACCTCAATCAGCGACGGATCCCTGAAGCACGCTTCGAGTTTATGACCTCCATGGAGCTCAAGCAGTCAGATTCACTGGCGGCACTCAATATGGTGACGCTGCTGATCTACCAGGATAACTGGAAGGCGGCTTCCGAACTTGTGACACGCGCCAGCTTGAGTCCTCAGCAAGTCACAGAGGCTCAAATCCGCGCGGAAAAGCTCAAGGCCTCCGCCAAAAAAGTGGTGGCTTCCGAGGGGAATCGCAGGACTGAGGTAGCCGATGCCTCTTCCAGTGCGATCAAGTAGAACGTACGAGGAGTCGAGATGAATACCAAAAGGCTGTTGATCGTGTGCATGGCTTGCCTGTCTACCACTGCCTGGGCTATTGAACCCGGCCCCTCTTCGCCGCAGCAACAAGGCACCGAACAGTGGATGCAGCTCCAGATTCGCGGTGTGGTTGCCTCCCCTAAACTGCAAACCGCTTCGGCCACCGAACGTGACCTGGCCATGCAGCGCTGGTTGAACAGCTTCAACTACCCGATTCCGGAGTTTTATAAACAGGATACCGGGGGACAGGTCCCTAGCGGCAACAACTGAGGCATGTCGATGGGTGATCAGCCTCTGGCGTAGTCCAGAGTAGCCTGGCTGCAAAGCCGGGCTTAATGTCGTGTGCAGGAAAGCAGTGAAATTATCTAATCCTGGCCGGATTACCCTGGAGCTGCCGAAGGCTGCGATCTTTTGCTTTTTCTGGCAGGCAATTTCATTGCCTCAACAGATCAAAAGCAAAAGATCGCAGCCTTCGGCAGCTCAGGAAAGATGTAGATTTATGGCAGGACGTGCAGATCAGGCTTAGGAGGCAAGGCCATCTGACTCGACAGCACATGCCCCCTGTTCATATCAAAGCTTCCCGAATGCTCTGAGCACCCCGATCAGGGGGGGGCCAACGGCTACCAGAAAGAAGCTCGGCCACAGACAGAAAATCAACGGGAATATCAGCTTGGTACCGATTTTCGCCCCTGCTTCTTCGGCGGCCTGCGTACGCCGGTCACGGAACTCATCGGCATAGATGCGCAGGGTATCAGCCACGCTGGTGCCGAAGCGGATACTCTGCGCCAACAGGCTGACTAGCCCTTGTATCTCCTCCAGTCCGGTGCGTACAGCCAGTTGCTTGAGCGCTTCGGTACTGGGAATGCCGGCGCGGATTTGCGCGTTGACCAGCGCCAATTCCTCAGCCAGTTCAACCTGACTGACCGACATTTCCTCAGCCACCCGCTCAATGGTCTGCGGCAATGCCAGACCCGACTCCACACAGACCACCATAAGGTCCAGGGCGTCCGGAAAGGCCGCACGCAGTCTGCCCTGTCTAGCCTGCTTGCGCTTTTCGACATAAATCGCTGGCAGTAACCACCCGGCAGCAGCAGCAATAGACACCAGCAACAACCCCATATTCAGAGAAACCCTGGAGAACATCGGCAACAACAACAGTGCAATGCCAACCGATATCAGCGGCAACAGCAAGCGCACCGCCCAGTACATCTGTACCGCCGACGGTGAGCGGTAACCGGCGTGCATCAACAGGGTTTGGGTGGCGGACGTATGAGCCGTCCCAGTCGACCCAAAGCGTTGGCCGACTCGCTCCAGCAATAATTGCAGATTCCCCGGTGCGTCCTGCCCAGCGATATTCCCTGAATGACCGCGCTTGATCAGCGCCAGTCGACGCTGCACCGGATCCTGCAGCCCCAATACCAGCAACGCCACGGTAACGGCCGCGAGCATCGCACTTAAACCGATAGCACTGACGAACAACATACGCGCCAGCTCCGCATTGCCCACCACCCGACTGAACAACCCGAGCAAATAGTCCATGACCTGCACCTCCGCAAAACGAATACCGCTTAAACCTGAATCCGGATGATTTTGCGGATCCAGAGAATCCCGAGCAACATGGCGCCGAAAGCCCCGATGATCAACTTGTGGCCAAACGGATCGTTCAGCAGCAAAGGCATATAACTGGGGGTTGTGACCAGGATCACCGCAGCCAACACAAACGGAATGGCCACCAGCACCCAAGCTGACATGCGTCCTTCGGCCGACAAGGTTTTGACCTTGCGCTGGAAACGGAAGCGCCCTCGGATCAGACAACTCAAACGTTCCAGCACCTCGGTCAGATTACCGCCGGTCTCGCGATGGATGAGGATCGAGGTCACCAGCATCATCACCGTCATGCTCGGCATCCTCTCAAGCAGGCCGAGCATGGCCCGGCGTACATCGTTGCCATAGTTGATGTCGGCGAAGGTCAGGCCGAACTCTTGAGCCACTGGCCCCTTGTGCTCCTCGGCTACCAGACGCAGGGTCTCATTGAACGGGTGCCCGGCGCGCAAGGCCCGGCACATGGCATCCAGCGCATCCGGCAGGCCCTCTTCAAACGCGGCGAAACGTTTGCCACGGTCACGAGAGATTTTCAGCAGGGGTAACGAGAACACCCCGACACCCGCCACCAGCGCCATCCACCAGATGGACGAGACCATCCAGATCAAGATACCCGCCCAGATGCCAAGCACCAGAGCGAGCAGTAATACCCGATAGGCCCGGTATTCGTGCCCGGACTGCTCAATCATTTGCGTCAATGTCCTCATAAAAGGCAGCTGCTCAAGCCTGGCCTCCAGAGGCGACAAACGTGTCAGATACTTCTGCCTCAACACCGTTTGCATGTTGGGCAGATTGTTGGCCCTCTCCAATACATGCAAGCGGCCGCGGATGCGCTTGCGCATCTTGCCAGCCTCGCCGAACACCGGCACCGCCACCCCCTGAGCCAGGAGGAAGACAGCGATAAACACCATACCGAGGAAGATCAGAATGTATTCACCAGGGATATGGCTCATGACTGCCGTGCCTCCATCCACTCAGGCCTGAACATCGTCAGCGGCAACTCGATACCGCGCTTGGCCAGCACATCGCGGAAGGCCGGGATCATGCCGCTGGGACGATAATCGCCGAGCACCTCGCCGTTTTCGCCCATGCCTTGGCGCGCAAAGGAGAATATTTCGGTCATGGTGATGATCTCGCCCTCCATGCCATTGATCTCCTGCACGCTGACCAGCCGGCGCTTGCCGTCCTCCTGACGTTCCAACTGGATCACCACATCAATGGCCGAAGCGATCTGCTGACGCATGGCCTTGATCGGGAAGGTCGCCCCGGTCATCGACACCATGTTCTCGACCCGCCCCAACGCATCGCGCGCAGTGTTGGCGTGGATCGTGGTCAATGAGCCGTCGTGGCCGGTGTTCATGGCCGTCAGCATGTCCAGCGCCTCGGCGCCGCGCACTTCGCCGATCACAATGCGGTCCGGGCGCATCCGCAGGCTGTTACGCACCAACTCCCGCTGACTCACCTCGCCACGCCCCTCGATATTCGACGGCCGGGTTTCCAGGCGTACCACGTGGGGCTGCTGCAGTTGCAGTTCGGCCGAGTCTTCGATGGTGACGATCCGCTCGTTTTGCGGAATGAAACTGGACAGCACATTGAGCATGGTGGTTTTGCCGCTGCCGGTACCGCCGGAAA
This sequence comes from Pseudomonas sp. IT-P253, assembly GCF_949768125.1. Lineage (NCBI taxonomy): Bacteria > Pseudomonadati > Pseudomonadota > Gammaproteobacteria > Pseudomonadales > Pseudomonadaceae > Pseudomonas > Pseudomonas sp. IT-P253. The sequence continues at coordinate 23,603 of NZ_CATKPT010000010.1, forward strand.
TCAGTACGTTCAATCGCCCACGGACAATCGCCTTGAGCAGCAAAGCAATGGCCGGGGTCAACGTCCCCACCTGGATCAGGCTGTCGGTATTGAGCAGGTCCACCGCAAAGCGCCGGATCGACATGCTCGGACCGTCGATGGCCAGCGGCGGGATAATCGCGTTGACCCGCGAACCGTCCTTGAGCCGGGCATCCACCAACGGCGAGGACTCGTCGATACGCCGCCCCAGATTGGAGACGATGCGGTCGATGATATTCAGCAAATGCTGATCATCGCGAAAGCGCACATCGGTCCGTTGCAGTTTGCCGAAGCGCTCGACATAGACCGAGGCAAAACCGTTGACCAGAATGTCGGACACGCTGTGATCGGCCAGCAACGGTTCCAGAGGGCCCAGACCGAGCACCTCATCGGTGATCTGCTTGATGATCAACTGGCGACTGACGGTACTCACCGGAGCCGAATGCTCATCGAGCAGGCGCAGACAAATATCGCGAATCTGCCGCGTGGCCTCGGCCTGTTCAAGGGAGTCCAGCAAGGACAGGTCCATGACCTTGAGCAACTGCTGGTAGATCTTTTCCCGCCACTCGGCCTCCACCGGGGTGACCTGGCTTTTGGTTTCGTAAAGAACGTCCGGTGCCGCACGCTCCCACGCCATTATTTCCTCTGCCGGATCCAGCAGATCGTCGCCCGGTTGGGCAGCGGCGGGTTTACCGGACTGTTTGCGCAAGCGGTTACGAAAGTCGCTGATCATGGGTCATCCCCCGAAAAAACGGTTGAAGGCACGTTTGAGCAAGCCTTTGTTGCCGGCCACCTGTTGACCGACCAAGTCCTCGGTCATGTTGCGCAGTGCAGCAGTGATCGCTGCCCTCGGCGCATGCAGCCCCAACGGCACGCCAGTGTTCTGACTCTGGCTGACCAGATTGAAGTCGTTGGGTAACTTCGACAGATTGGTGCAGCGCAGCGCCTCGCCGATATCTTTGAGGCTGACCGCTGCCGCCTTGTCATAGCGGTTGACCACTATTTGCAATTGATCCCCTCGCACGCCCAGGTCATCGCGAAGAATCCGCACCAGGGAGCTGGCATCGCGCAGATGACTAACGCTCTGTTGCACCACCACGTACACCCGATCCACCTGCTCCAGCACAGCGCCGGTGAGGTGATCGATTTGCCGAGGCAGGTCGATCACCACCCAGCCATAGCTGGCGCGGGCCAACTGCAACAGGGTGTCAAGTTGCTCGGGTTGGGTATCCTGCGGCAAACACAGCTCACCGGCCCGACCGCCCAGCACATGCAAGGTCGGGCTGAAGTGACTGCAAAAACCGCGTAACGCGACGCTGTCCATGCCGTCGATCTGGTGCAACACCTCCAGATGGCTGTGCGTCTGTGCCACATCCAGATAATGCGTCACGCTGCCAAATTGCAGGTCCATATCCAGCAACAGGGTGCTGCCACCCTTGACGCTGAGTTGCTGAGCCAGGTTGCAGGCCAGCAGGGTTCCGCCAGAGCCGCCCTTGGCGCTGATCACGGCGATCAACTTTCCTTCTGCCCCACTGCCGGTCCGAACTTCCGTGACCAGACGATTCAAGGCGGCGACCAGTTCGGTCTCGGCGATGGGCTCCGGCAGCACGTCCCGGGCACCGGCCTGCATCGCCAGGCGCATGGCTTCCTGTTCGCTCAGCAGTCCGCACACCAACATCGGCGGACGCTCATGGGCCGGGCGCTGCAACAATGCCGACAGCTCTTCACGCCACAGGTGGCTAACGCGCAACAGCAACAGATCGGGCATCCGGTCCAGACCGTAGAGCGGGTCGACATGCCCATTGCTCACCAGGCGAGTACTCACCTCCAGGCTGGGCATGCGTTGGCAGACGCTTTGCAGATCACGCAAAGACGTGGCATCACGGCTGCTGATCAGCAACCGCAGCCCGGGTTTGCCGGTCGCAGTGGATAACGGGGCTTCTCTAGTACTCAACATGTCGTGATCTCCCCTGTTGGATTACGCCCGAGGCTTTCGCGTGGCAAAGTCGCCCTGAAGACGGGCAAGGTAATGGACGCGCCAAACCCGGGGATAAACAGATTGAAAGTAAAGCCTTGCAGGCTCAACTGGACATAACGGATGGCAGGATACCCAGTGGTTTTTGGGCTAGTTACCTGAGCACCATTTGCATCCAGATAGGTCAGCGTCAGGTTGCTGGTTTTCAGATTGCCGATCAGTTGGCTCGCACCCGTGTCGCCCGACGCATTGAAAATCGCCCGTTGCAGGACCACCGGATCGCTGATGTTGCACACCGCCGCCAGGCGCGCGCCGCGCCGTACGGCTTCATCGAGGGCATTCATCGTGAAGTACAGGCGGCCCATTTCCAGCACACCGAACAACAGCGTGAACACCAGCAGGCCAACGATGGCGAACTCCACCGAATAAGTGCCGCGCATGCCTTTGCGGTTCATCACAGTGCCCTCATGACGGTGGTGGCGACCAGCGGAATTCTCAGCGCAATCTGATTGCCAAAGAGCGCCGGAATCGCTCCGGTACAATTGCCGCCGCCAATCACCGGGCAGAAGATATAGGTGATGGTGACCCGTACATGGTCGGGGTGGACGGGGTCGGTGCCCTCCGGGACGACGGCCACGTCAGTGGTCTTCAACCCTGAAACCACTGCAGCCCCGGTGCTGGCAGGCACGCCATACACCGCAACGTTTTGCGTTTGGGTCTTCAGCGTGCTGCTCAGAGTGACAGCGCCGAGCGTCGAGTTCCAAGCCTGGTTGGCGACGAAGCGGCCGGCATCACGGCTGGCCTGTAACAGGCTGTTGTACTGGTAGAGCATGCGGCCGAACTCGCCGAGGGTCAGCAACAGCAACAGCAACAACGGCAGGACGATAGTGAACTCCACTATTGCCATTCCTCGCTGGCCCTTGGGCTGTATAAACGCGTGAAGTCCCATGACGCCTCCTAAGAGTCAGTGCTCGGAGTGCCGCTATTGGTATAGGTTTTGTAGAGCTGAATGATCTGCGGGCCGGTGGTATTGCTTGAAGGATTGGGGCCAGCCACATTGTCGCCGTCGCACTGCCTCACGAACTGGCCGAAAATCTGCGATTCCTGCCCACCGCCATCGAGCGGCTGCACCACGAAATAGCAGCCAAACCCCAGGACTGGAATCGAGGTTGAACCACTATTTTTCCCGGTACAGTCGCCAATCACCACTTTCAGCATCCGCCGTTCGAAAACCCCATTACTCTGACAGCCACTGCCTGCGCCTGCGACACACGCGGCGGAGCTCGCCAGCCAGTCGTTGTAGCCAAGCACCGCCTGGCCGCCGGCAGAGAGATTGCCGTTGCTCGCCGTGACAGGCTGCCCTTTGTACTCGGCCCGTGCGCTTGTGTCGTTCCAAGTGATCGCGGGTGAGCTGGAGGTCGTCACCAGGTCCGGCGGATAGTCCGAAGAACTGAGCGGCCCGTTGTAGATGCCGAAGCGAGTATTCATGCCTTGAGACGTAGGGCCAGCCTTGTTGCCAGGGGCGGTTTGAACATTGTCCCCCACATTCCGGCATTCCGAGCCACCTCCGGCCAGATCCTCCCTGACCGTGCTGCCGCCCGAACCGAAATCGAGCAATTGAAAGTTTCCCGGACCAATGGGGGAAGAATTACCAGCGGCGGTCTTCAATACCTTCAAATCACCGAAGTTGAAGCCGAACGGGCTGCTCTTGGTCGGGTCGCCACAAATCATCAGTGGCGCGAGATCACAAGGGCTGGCCGGACTGGGTCCGGCAGTGGCGATCGCCGCCACCGCCTTGTTGCCCAGGCCGCCAGCGCCGAATGACTGGACGAAGTTCCAGAAAAATCCCGTCAGGCGATAGCTCGGTACCGATACCCGAACGTATTTGGCATCTGTCGGCCCGGGATAGGCGAAAGGTCCACCGATAGTGCTTGCCAGCTCCACCACAGCGAATGTGCCCACGCTGCCGCCGATGGCCGTTGCCAATTCGTTGTTACCCGTGGCATTGGCATTTTGCGTCAACGTACTCAGCGCGGCCGCGCGCGTGGTGCTGGCAACATTGACCCCCCCTGTCACTTCACTCAGGGTTTTGGCGCCACTCAGGGCCGCAGCGTCCACAGCGTTCTGCAGGCGCGTCTTGTTCAGCAACATGTGGCCGCCGTCCAGCGCCAACGCCGCCATCATGAAGATCGCCGCCAACGCGATCGCCATCAGTACGCTCACCGCCCCCCTCTGGCGCCTTGGCGTCGCAGTGAACGGCCGTTGAATATGGGGATTCATCATCAAGTCCTCATTTGCCGATACTGATCCGGATCGGCTCCGCTACTACCTTGGCGCCCAGGCACTTCTGCCGCCCTGTCAGGGTGTTTTTACGACCTCGACTCCGGTCCCGCGAATAATGGTTATATGCCCGCTGGCACTGCCACTGCTGCTACGGTGCACCATGGGTTGTGGCGCCTGGACCATGGCAATGGCCTGCGCAACAGGCGCGGCAGTTGCGACGGTCGCGGGCTTTTTATCGAGGTTCAGCGGGTTACGCAGAGCCAGCTGCAACTTCCCTTCTGTTTGCGCCGTGACCAGGGTTTCCGCCTCAGTGGCGGTCATCTCCAGCGTCACCGCACGCACCACCACCGGTTGGGTCTTGTCAGTGCCCGCCGTCTGGTCCACCGCCAACACCCGCAAGTTCTCGAGGATGGTCCTGGACACGGCGTTATTGCTGCTGCCGTCAGCGTGTTTGGTCGCCAGCACATCGACCCGATTACCCGGCAACAGGAACCCGCCGACACCGACCACATCGTCCACGCGTACCGATATGGCGCGTTTGTCGGGCGCAATCAAAGAGGCCAGGGTGCTGCCACCCAAGTGCTCGCTCAGTCGTGCGCCGCGCACGATGTCGCCCCGCAGGATGTCGAACGTGGCGATCTTGCCCACCGCCTTGTCAGTGGCATCAAAGGCATCGTCCGGGATCGTGTCCATGGGCATGCGCATGGTCGTGACCTGCTGGGCCTCGACCATCTGCCCGAAAGGAATCTCTACCGTGGCGACCACCACGCTTCGAAGGTGGTCATCCGGGCTGGCATTGAGCCGTGCGCTCAGCCAGGTGTTGGCCATCCATGCAGCACCCAGGCCCAAGACCAGGGAAACACCAATCAGGGTGACAGTACGAGAACTCATGTCTGTATCTCCTACTCAAAGAAAGTCGAGCTGGACGAAGTAGTTGTGCCAGGCCCACTCCAGTTCCTGCGGCGTCAGTGGCCCGGAACCGCCCTGGTAACGCTGACGATCGAGCGCCATGTTCAGGAGGTCGCGGGGATGGCAAGGCACCAGGGGCATGCCTTCACTTGCATACAGCCGCTGCAGCACATAACGCACCAGCAGCGGGTCATAATTAATGCCCAGGCGCTCGCTTTCCTGACGCCAGATTTTTTCGTACTCCTCAGGCTTCAGGTAACCGAACTGCAGCTTGTAGCCAATCCGGCGGAGGAAGGCCTCATCGGCCAACTCCAGGGGATTGAGGTTGGTGGAGAACACCAGAATCAGATCGAACGGCAGTTCGCAATGCCGCCCGCCCCCCAGGTTGAGGAAGTCGCGTTTTTCTTCCATCGGAACGATCCAGCGATTAAACAGCTCGGCCGGGGGCATGCGCTGGCGCCCCATATCGTCGATGATGAACAGGCCATTGCTGGCCTTGAGCTGCAAGGCGGCCTGGTACTGGCGGGTGAAGGGGTCATAACGAACGTCCAGCTGCTCCATGCTCAACTCACCGCCGGTGATGACAATCGGGCGTTTGCAGCACAGCAGTCGACGGTCGATCCCTTCGTTGAGCATCAGATTGTTCTGTTGGCCGTCATCATCCAGACGCTGGTGTACCTGCGGGTCATAGATCTCGATCACCGAATCGTTGATCACGATGGCATGAGGTACCCAGATGGCCTCAGCGAACAGACGAATCAGCCGGCTGCTGACATAGGTCTTGCCGGTACCCGCCGGACCATAAATCATGATCGCGCGCCCGGAGTTCAGCGCCACACCCAGTTGATCGAGCATACGCTCCGTGAGCACTACGCCAGACAGGGCCGCGTGCATATCGTTCGCATTGATGCGGCCATGGTGAATGGTCTGCAACTTGAGCAGGGAACGGTAAGAACTGACCGGAAAGGGTGCCGCGCCGACATAGCCGCTGCGAGACAGGGCATCGCGGGCGGCACTGCGACCGCGCTCGGTCAGGCCATAACGCAGCGATTGCCCGCCCGTTTGCGCACCCACCTGGCCAAGCACCTCAACGCGGCCATCCTTGCGCAGAAACGCCAGGACTTCTTCCAGTACGGCGCCGGTCAGCGCCAGGCGCTCCACCAGTCGTGACATGTCCAGTACGCCGGCTTCGTACAAATGCTTGCACACCAGTTCACCCAGAAAACTGTCCGTCAGCCCCGTCTCGCAGATAGCGCGCGGCTGAGGAGCCAGTCGCTGTACCGCTGTCCGTTGGCTGGGGGAAGCCTCTCTATTGACGATGACTTGCATGACTAGCCTCCCAACCCACTGGCAACGAGTTGCCAGTAGACGCTGCCCAACGTGCCGAGCAGGATCGCAATCGTATAAGGGAAGGGCTTGCCGGCCACCTCATCTGCGGTCGGCGCAAAATAAGCCCGAGCCTTCAGAATCAGCCAATAACGCCCTAGAGTTTGCAACAACTGCCCATGCACCAGCACTATCAGTAGACCGCACAGGCCGCCGAATACCAGACTGTATAACGCAGCCCATAACGCGTAATGGGCCGGTAGGAAACTGCCGACCATGGCCATCAGCTTGACATCGCCGGCGGCCATGCCGCCCAGGGCGTACAGTGGCAGAAACACCCCAAAACCGACCAGGATGCCCAACAGGCCATCCCCCAACCCGCTGACTCCACCTGAATAAGCCTGGCCGGCCAGTCCCAGGGCCAAGCCCACCAGGATCAACAGGTTGGGAATGCGGTGGTGACGAAGATCGCTCACCACCGCCACGCCCAGCAGCCCTATCAGCAGAACAGTTGCTACCAGCTGCTCCATGGACATCGCCGCATCTCCCTATCTGGAATCATCGTTAACCGCAGGTAGCAGTAGCACCACCAACGGCAGTGCACAGAGCAGTGATTTTGGTATGTACGACGGCTCCGAGATCAGTGAAAGCGACAGCAACAACTGCCGTAATCAATCCACCCGCTACTGCGTATTCAACAATGGTCAGGCCATCCTCGTCTTTGACGAACTTCAGTACCGACGCCTTGATTGTTTGCATAATCATTTTGCCCACCTCATCGAATGTTGTTCTTCCGGGGAGCAGCACTTTATGCACTGCCTGATGCAACCCTAGTCAGTGTGAAGGCATAGGCGTTAGGAGGATTTTGCACATTGCTAGGACTTTTTTGCGGGGCGGCCAAATAGGGGTCATTGGCCTTTGCAGAAGTAACGGGAGGGGTAAACAAGGCATGGCAGGGCAAATGCGATTGTCATTAATTCACAAGCGATAAGCGGTTCAACCCGGGCTCATCGACAACACACGAGCAAACAGTCGCCCGCGGCTGCTTTCCAGGCAACCCATAGAGCGAAAAGAACTAAAAATCGTCTTTCCTATCGAAATTAAATCTGCGAGGTGATGGCACATTGACGATACTACGTAGCGAAAAGAGTCACTAAGAATCCAAGAGTAGAGACATGACGTCCAACTTGACCAGAAGGCCAACGCTCCTTTGGTTCGATCTGACTCATGATCGATCCACGAAAGAACTCATTGCGCAGTTCGACGGTACCTGCGACTGCAATCTGGCGAAAACCTCGGTGTTGCCCATCGGGGAACAGGCAGACATGATCTGCATCCATTTTGATCGCCCCGACACGCCAGGCTTGAGGCTATTGCTGGAGATCAAACGCACCACCCCCAGCATCCCGATCACCATGTTCACCGTGCAGCACTCGGAGGAACTGGCTGTATGGGCTATGCGCTCCAGCGTCTGGGAATACATGGTGCTCCCGCTCTCGACCACCGAGAAGAAGCGTTACCTGACGGCGGTGGTGCAGCTCTGCGAGCTGCGCCGAAATGCCAACGGCCAGGGCAAGTCATCGCAAATCGACCACTCCCCGACCCTGCCGGACAGCATCCGGCGGACCTCAGGACACCAAAAACACCAGGCGCTGAGCAATGTCATGCTGTACATCGAGCAGCACTTTCGAGACAGCATCGATCAGAGGGATTTGGCGCAGCGCTGCGGCATGACGACATTTCGCTTCAGCCGCCTGTTCAAGGAAACCAATGGATTTGGCTTCACGGATTACATCCTGGACAAGCGCATGAACTTCGCCAAAGAATTGCTCGACAACAGCCAGATGCCGATTACCAGCATCGGCTATGAGGCCGGCTTCAAGGATCCTTCCTACTTCGCTCGTGCCTTCAAGCAGTTCGCAAACTGCACACCAAGCGAATACCGCTTGGCACGCCAACTCAGAGCGGCTGCAGCTGTGCAACTGGAGCTGGATGAAGAAACCTCTGAAGCGCTCGAAAGCCTGGTACAAAGCCTCAGCGGTTGATGCGGTTTTATACGCGCACACAAAAACGCCGCTCAGTGAGCGGCGTTTTTGTTAAATATGGAGCGGGAAACGAGACTCGAACTCGCGACCCCGACCTTGGCAAGGTCGTGCTCTACCAACTGAGCTATTCCCGCAAATGGCGTCCCCTAGGGGACTCGAACCCCTGTTACCGCCGTGAAAGGGCGGTGTCCTAGGCCACTAGACGAAGGGGACACGCTAACTGAAACACATGGTGTGTATTTCAGTGCCCAAATCCGTATCCGAAGATACCGGTTCTGGTTTCACTCAGTGCTGCCCGAAAGCAACACTGTTTAAAAATGGAGCGGGAAACGAGACTCGAACTCGCGACCCCGACCTTGGCAAGGTCGTGCTCTACCAACTGAGCTATTCCCGCATTGGCGTCCCCTAGGGGACTCGAACCCCTGTTACCGCCGTGAAAGGGCGGTGTCCTAGGCCACTAGACGAAGGGGACACACGTACAACATTCACTCCCTACCGCGTTTCGCTGTGTGCTTTACGCTGTAAGTGGCGCGCATTCTATGGATGGATTGAGAGGTCGTCAACCCCCTGATATAAATTTATTTAAATCAATGACTTCGCCCTGCTTTGAGACGCCATTCCAGCTTTTCCGTGTCCCGGTGTTTGACGCCTATATTCTGACGCCTGCCAAGGCGCTATAGTCCACCACGCCAGACATGATGGCAATGTGCACCGCGCACAGCATTACTTACATAAGCAGGAACGCGGCCGATAATAGACAGAACCGTAGCCGGTTCAACTCGCCCAGCGGCGCTATGCGCCCTAATGGCAAGCTACTACACTCGCACGCGAACCCTATAAAGAGGTCTTACCGGTGACACCACTCATGATCACCCTGCTAGTCGTAGCCGGGATCGCACTATTGATCGCCATTGGCTACATCAACCATGTGGTGGAAAACAATAAGCTGGAAAAAGCCCGCACCAAGGTAGAACTCAACGATCGCCTGCGTCGCTGCGGTGAAATCACCGAGACGTTCCCAGGTCAGTTGATGACGCCAGCGCTCAAGCTCCTGCTGACCCGTCTGGAACTGAACGTCTGCCAACGCTTGCTCAACCTGGAAAAGACCAGCAGCAACCTCAGGGCACACATTGACGAGCTGACGGCCCTGGCCGCCCAAGGCGAATCGATCCCGGTCAACAACCCGCCGGCTCCGATCCAGACCGAAGCCAAAGCCAAGGATGTCCGCTTCCTGCTCGAAGCGCTGCACGGCCAGATCACCCGCGCCGCACAGGATGGCTTCCTGCCGCCCAATGAAGCCAAACGCTGGGTCCGCGAAGTTCGCCACATCCTGGTCCTGTTGCACATCGAATTCTTCAACAACCTCGGTCAGCAATACCTGCAACAGAACCAGCCTGGCCAGGCCCGCCTGGCGTTCGAACGCGGTGTGCAATACCTGCGCAAACAGCAGGAACCGCAGGTGTATGCCGAACAACTGGAATACCTGGAAAAACTCCTGGCGCGTGCCAATGGCATGGTGATGGACAACATCGCGTCGGTTGAAGACGAAGCCAATCAACTGAACGCGGGCCTCAAAGTGGTCGAGGCCGATGCGGACTGGAAGAAGAAAGTCATTTACGATTGATCCGCAAAAAAACAAAGAAGCCACCTGAACCGGTGGCTTTTTTTATGTTGCACCTGGCGGGTATTCGCTCAATAGAAAGATCAAAAGATTGCAGCCTGCGTCAGCTCCTACAGGGAATGCATTCCAATGTAGGAGTAGCAGCTGGCGAAGCCTGCGTTCGGCTGCGTAGCAGTCGTAAAACCTGAGCATGAGGTCTTCCTGATACACCGCGCCGCCTGATTTCACGACTGCTACGCAGCCGAACGCAGGCTTCGCCAGCTGCTACGGATCGTGTTACGGCTTAACTGACTGGTATTAACCTGAAAAGATCGCTGCCTGCGGCAGCTACAGGGAACGCATTCCAATGTAGGAGCTGCCGCAGGCTGCGATCTTTTAGCGGCTAACCGGTAGCCGCTAGAGCCGGAAATGCCCCACCATCCCCTTCAACTCAACTCCTAACTGCGCCAACTCAATACTCGATGCCGCATTCCCCTGCATCGCCAACGATGATTGATCCGCGCTGGCGCGAATACTTGTCACGCTGCGATTGATCTCCTCGGCCACCGAGCTCTGTTCCTCGGCCGCTGCCGCAATCTGCTGGTTCATCTGCTGAATCAATGACACCGCCGCCGCAATACTTCCCAGCGCGCTCTCGGTCTGCAACGCATCACTCACCGCAAGCTTCACCAACTCGCCACTGCTCTGAATCTGTTGCACCGAAGACTGCGCTGCAGAGCGTAAGGCACTGACCAGTCGTTCGATCTCCTCGGTCGATTGTTGAGTGCGCTTGGCCAGTGCCCGCACTTCATCGGCCACCACCGCAAAACCCCGGCCCTGCTCGCCCGCCCGCGCCGCTTCGATGGCCGCATTGAGCGCCAACAGATTGGTCTGCTCCGCCACACTCTTGATGACGCTCAGCACAGTGCCGATGTTCTGGATTTCTGCGCTGAGGCTTTCAATGCTGGAACTGGCCGAGCTGGCCGAGCCTGCCAGTTGCTCGATCCGCGCCATGCTCTGGCGCACGACCTGCTGACCGCTCTCGACTTTATCGTCCGCTGTCTGTGCGGCCTGCGCCGCCTCCTCCGCATTACGCGCAACGTCGTGCACAGTAGCGGTCATCTGATTCATCGCCGTAGCGACCTGCTCTGTTTCTTCCTTCTGGCTGCTGACTTCAAGGTTGGTCTGCTCGGTCACCGACGCGAGCGATTGCGCCGAACTGGCCAACTGCTCGATACCGGCCTGCAAACCGCTGACAATACTGCTCAGCCCCGCCCCCATTTGCTGCATGGCCTGCATCAACTGGCCGATCTCGTCACGGCGGGTGACTTCAACCGTCGCACTCAAATCGCCAGCGGCAATCTGTTGAGCCACACGAATCACACTGCGCAACGGCGCCACAATCAACCGGGTAATCATCCACGCTGCGATCAGCCCGACCAGCAAAGCCAATGCCGACGAGCCAACGATCAGCAGCGAGTTCTTTTTCAATTCCGTCTGCATTGAGTGATCTTCGGCGACATAAGCCTGATCGACTCGCTCCACCACTTGAGCGGCACGCTGATGCAGCTGTTCATAGACCGTTTTTTCCTGCGCCAGCAGATCGGTGTACTCGGCGAGTTTTTCGCTGAAACTGCCGATGTGGCCTGCCACCTCATTCAGGACAGTCTGGTAACCCTCGTCCTTGACCGTGGTTTTTAACTGCTCGGCCTGGGTCAGCGCCTGGTCGGCCTGCTCAATCTTGCCCTGGCCTGCGCTGTCATCACCCTTGCGGCTTTGGTCCAGACGCACACGCGCTTCGTTCATGGCTTGCAACATCAACCGTGACACCTGGCTGACTTGACTGGCTTGCTCGATGAATTGCGAACCGTCCTTGCCTTCGGATTCTTTCAAGGCATAGGCGCCGTCATCGGCGAGTCCGGACTGCAATACATCGAGGTTATTGGCCACGCTAGATACCGACCAACTGGCCATTTCCAGCGCCAGGTCCTTGGCCTGGCTGAGCGAGACGAATTCGTCAAACGCCTTGCGATAGGCCCCCAGGGACTGCTCGACGTCGTTCATTACCGGTACGTTGACCGCAGACGCCGCTTTCAGCTGGGTCGCCAGGGCGATCAATCCATCAACGCCCTCGTGCAGGGCATCTGCGGTTTTCGGATTGCCGTGCAAGGCGTATTCCTGCTCCAGCAGTCTCACCTTGAGCAACCCGCTGTTGAGCGAAGACATCTGCTTGAGCCCATCGAAGCGATGACTGATCGTTTGCAGGGACCATACGCCGATAGCTGCCACGACGGCTGTCAGTAGCAGCACCAAGACAAAACCGACTCCCATTTTTTTTGCCATACCGAGGTTGGCAAAACGTCCTTGCACGGCCGAAATCATTGCGCTTAGTCCCCTGCCATTGTGAGTTGACGCAGATTCGCAACGGGCCTGTGCCAGCACAAGTCTCTGGCGTCTGAATAATGGCAATAAGCTACGCCAACGTCGTTTTCAGAACGCTTTAGGTCGATCCGGAGCGGTAGCCTGAAAAAACGCCCGGGCACGCGGATCACAGGCATAGGCCACATTGATACGCTGCCAGTCGCTGGCCTCACCCGTGGAGCTGAATGCTGTCGCAGAAGACAACAACACACCGAAGCGCTTTGCCTGGGTGCGCACCTGAGCGTAGTCGGACATCCGTGATCGCGCCCAGATGAACAGGCCCCCGACAGGCTTGCCGAAGACTTCCCACTCGGCATCTTCGAGCACTTGCAACGCCGCTTCCCTGTCACTGCTCAACCGCTGACGCTGACGTTGCACCAATTTACGATAGGCACCGCCGGCCAACAGGCATGCGAGCACCGACTCACAAAACCGTGAAGCGCCCATGCTGCTGATCATCTTGACCTCGGCCAGTCGCGAAACAACCTCAGCACCCGCCACGACAAAGCCGACCCGCAGCGAACTGCTGAGCGTTTTGGAGTAACTGCCGACGTAAATCACGCTGTCATCCAGTGCGGCGAGTCGCGTACCGGGGCCGCTGTGCAGATCGGCATAGACGTCGTCCTCGATGACCAGCACACCATGGGTTTTGGCCAGTTGCAGCACTCGCTGTGCCACCAGAGGCGTGAGGCTGCTGCCCGTCGGATTGTGATAGAAACTGTTGATGAACAACCCACGAGGCTTGTACTCCAGCAAAAGCGCCTCGAGCGCTTCAGTGTCCGGCCCGCGCGGGGTTCTCGGCACCTCTATCATCCTGACACCGTGCAGCCGCAGCAGATCGAACAGCAAGCAATAGCCGGGATTTTCCACGACCACGCAATCACCCGGTTTAAACAAGGTGCGCACAATCAGGTCGAGCCCCTGACTGGCACCCGTCGTCGTCATGATGCAACTGTCGTCCACTGCGATATCCAGCTGTTTCAGGCGCTTGACGATCTGCTCACGCAACGCTGGCAAGCCCAGCGGTGTGCTGTAGTTGAACAGACTGACCATGTCGGTACGGGTGACCTGACGGATCGCGTAGCTCAGGTCGTCGGTTTCGCGCCAGCTTTCGGGGAGTCCGCCACAACCCAGCTTCAGTTCGCTCGAAAAACTGCCCTGGTTGACCCCTGCGCCCTCGAACCGCAGAAACCCCTGTTGATCTTGAGCTGCCAGTGCTGAAGCGGCAACGAAGAACCCAGCCCCATGACGCGGCGCCAGCACGCCTTGAACCACCAGGCGCTCACACGCCTCGACCACGCTGGATTGACTGAGTAAATTGATTCGTGCGATTTGCCGTACGGAAGGCAGTCGCGTTCCCGGCGGCACCTCGCTGCAATGGAGCCAGCGGGTTAATGCGTCGACGATTTGCTGTACGACCGGCACCAATGCCTGTCGATCGATTCTCAACTCCATGAGCAAGCAAACTCCTGTTTGTTTGGCGGGGAACAGTTAATCACAGGAACGCTCGCCGGGATGTGCGACAACGCCGCCAAAACCCACGGTTCTAACCATTTGAAACATAATGCCCGGCCCTCCCCTAAGGCCTCAAGGCAAACGAAAAACCTGTGGGAGCGACGGTGCGACGATTCGACCTGCTCGCGAAAGCGTTGTGTCAGTCAACATTAATGCCGGCTGATACTCGCTCTTCGCGAGCAGGTCGAATCGTCGCACCGTCGCTCCCACAGGTTCGGTGTTTTCTATGGATAAGTATCTGATTTTAAAACGCCGTAACACCACCATCCACCGCCAACGAGTGCCCCGTGGTAAACGCCGCACCATCACTGCACAGATACAACACAGCGCTCGCGATCTCCTCAACTTTGCCGATACGACCCACCGGGTGCATGGCGTTGGCGAACTCGGCTTTCTTGGGGTCCGCTTCATAGGCACGGCGGAACATGTCGGTGTCGATCACTGCCGGGCACACCGCATTCACACGAATCTTTTTCTTGGCATATTCGATGGCCGCCGATTTGGTCAGGCCGATCACCGCGTGCTTCGACGCGGCGTAAATACTCATTTTCGGCGCCGCCCCGAGACCGGCTACCGACGCGGTGTTGACGATCGCGCCGCCCCCTTGGGCGAGCAGCAATGGCAACTGGTATTTCATACACAGCCAGACGCCTTTGACATTGACGCCCATGATTGCGTCGAACTCATCGGCCGTGCCTTCGGCCAGCTTGCCCTTCTCGATTTCGATGCCGGCGTTGTTGAAGGCATAGTCGAGGCGGCCGTAGGTCTTTACCACTTCGTCCATCAGATTTTTTACGTCGCGTTCCAGCGTGACGTTGCAGCGCACGAAAGTCGCTTCGCCGCCCGCTGTACGAATCAGCGCCACAGTCCCCTCGCCGCCCTCGGTGTCCAGGTCGGCGACCACCACTTTCAACCCCTCGGCGGCGAACGCCCGGGCCGTCGCGCGGCCAATGCCATTGGCCGCGCCAGTCACAACGGCGACCTGTCCGGAAAACGTCATGCTCATTGTTATGTCCTCGAAAAGAGAAATGCGGGGATCGCGTGCGCCCAGTCTAGTCACAGGTATCTGCAGCGCGGCAGCACTATCAGAGGGCCGGTTGAGCGCCCATGAGTTGCAGTGATAGAACCGCCCGCCTGACTATCACCGTGCTGGATAGAGGTGCATTCGCCGCATCAGCCAGACTTGCGACCTCGGTCATGAAGGTCTATCAACAAGGCTTCATTCATCTTGAGTGCCTGTCATGACTACCCAGACCAATCGCCAATTCCTGCTCGCCAAACGCCCGGTGGGCGCAGCGACTCGCGAGACGTTCACCTATCAGGAAGTCTCGGTCGGCGAACCGGCTGCGGGTCAGATCCTGGTCAAAAACGAATACCTTTCCCTGGACCCGGCCATGCGTGGCTGGATGAACGAGGGTAAGTCCTACATCCCGCCGGTCGGCATTGGCGAAGTGATGCGCGCATTGGGCGTAGGCAAAGTCGTTGCCTCGAACAACCCGGGGTTTGCCGTCGGGGACTATGTGAATGGTGCGTTGGGCGTGCAGGATTTTTTCCTCGGCGAGCCACGCGGGTTCTACAAGGTCGATCCGAACCTGGCACCGCTGCCGCGCTATTTGTCTGCCTTGGGCATGACCGGGATGACTGCCTACTTCGCCCTGCTTGATGTCGGCGCCCCCAAGGCCGGTGACACCGTGGTGCTGTCGGGCGCTGCCGGCGCAGTGGGCAGCATTGCCGGGCAAATCGCCAAGATCAAAGGTTGCCGCGTCATCGGCATCGCCGGTGGCGCGGACAAGTGCCGGTTCCTGATCGACGAACTGGGTTTCGATGGTGCCATCGACTACAAGAACGAAGACGTCACCGCCGGTCTCAAGCGCGAATGCCCGAAAGGTGTGGACGTGTATTTCGATAACGTCGGCGGCGATATTCTCGACGCGGTGCTGAGTCGTCTGAACATGAAGGCGCGGGTGGTGATTTGCGGCGCCATCAGCCAGTACAACAACAAGGACGCGGTCAAAGGCCCGGCCAACTACCTGTCGCTGCTGGTCAACCGCGCGCGGATGGAAGGCTTTGTAGTGATGGACTACGCCGCGCAGTTCGCCGCTGCCGGGCAGGAAATGGCAGGCTGGATAGCCAAGGGGCAGCTCAAGAGCAAGGAAGACATCGTCGAAGGACTGGAGACGTTCCCGGAGACACTGATGAAATTGTTCAGCGGGGAGAATTTCGGGAAGTTGGTTCTGAAGGTTTAACTCGGTAATTAAAGTCCCCCCCAAAAGCCAATGTGGGAGCGAGCCTGCTCGCGAAGCGATGTATCAGTCAAGTTGATGTCGACTGACACTCCGTCTTCGCGAGCAGGCTCGCTCCCACAGTTGGATCTTTAGCGGCTGGTTAAGCGAGTTCGGCCACGACGGCGGCTAATGCCTTGGCCGGATCCTTCGCCTGGCTGATCGGACGGCCGATCACCAGATAGTCGGAACCGGCATCCAGTGCCTGACGCGGGGTCAGAATGCGACGCTGATCGTCCTGGGCGCTGCCCGCCGGACGTATGCCCGGCGTCACCAGTTGCAGCGTCGGGTGAGCCGATTTCAACGCATGGGCTTCCAGCGCCGAACACACCAGACCGTCCATCCCGGCTTTTTCCGCCAGCGCGGCCAGGCGCAGCACTTGCTCCTGCGGCTCGATGTCCAGACCGATACCCGCCAGATCCTCACGCTCCATGCTGGTCAACACGGTCACGCCGATCAGCAGCGGTTTAGGGCCGGTACGCTGGTCAAGCACTTCGCGGCACGCAGCCATCATGCGCAGACCGCCGGAACAGTGCACGTTGACCATCCACACGCCCATTTCAGCCGCCGCCTTGACAGCCATTGCCGTGGTGTTCGGAATGTCGTGGAACTTGAGGTCCAGGAACACTTCGAAACCCTTGTCGCGCAAGGTGCCGACGATTTCCGAGGCGCAACTGGTGAACAGTTCTTTACCGACTTTGACCCGGCACAGTGTCGGGTCCAACTGGTCGGCCAGCTTCAGTGCGGCGTCACGGGTGGGGAAATCCAGGGCGACGATGATAGGAGTCTGGCAGACGGACATGTGCGGGCTCTCAGGCAGGACGAAATCGGCGCGCATTGTAGCGGAACCAGCGCCGCTGCGGGACCCGATGATCGGTAAATCATCGAGACCGCTCAGGCAAGACTAGCCTCCATGGCAATTGTGTCGAGCACGATACACACACGACACGCCCTCAACACCCTTCCTCGCTACCTTCGGCAGCCGCAACACGTCCTTACAGCACTTCCCGCCTCTGGGCCGGACGCCTATGCTGAGGCCACAACCTTGCAGCCTATCTTTGTGGTTGGCAGCCTACCTGGCAGATGAACGCACGCATGCACAACACCCTAGCAACCGTGAAGGATGATCAAAAAGCGCCCGGCGATGACAAACGCTGGAGCATTCGTGCGCTGATCGTCGATGACGATGTCCCGATCCGCGAGTTGATGATCGACTACCTGGCCCGCTTCAATATCCACGCCAGCGGCGTTACCGATGGCACCGCCATGCGCCTGGCAATGCAAGCGGAGCATTTCGACGTGGTGGTGCTCGACCTGATGCTGCCCGGCGAAGACGGTTTGTCACTGTGTCGCTGGCTGCGCGCCGAGTCGGACATCCCGATCCTGATGCTCACCGCCCGCTGCGAACCCACCGACCGCATCATCGGCCTGGAACTGGGCGCAGACGATTACATGGCCAAGCCGTTCGAGCCACGCGAACTGGTCGCACGAATTCAGACCATTTTGCGTCGAGTGCGCGACGACCGCACCGAACAACGGGCCAACATTCGCTTCGACAACTGGCGCCTGAACAGCGTGCTGCGCCAGTTGATCGCCGCCGATGGCCTGGTGGTGCCACTGTCCAACGCCGAATTCCGTTTACTCTGGGTGTTCATTGAACGACCCCGCCGCGTACTCAGCCGCGAACAATTGCTGGATGCCGCACGCGGTCGCTCCATCGAAGCCTTTGATCGCAGCATTGACCTGCTGGTCTCACGCCTGCGCCAGAAACTCGGCGATGATCCGAAAGCCCCCCAGTTGATCAAAACCGTTCGCGGTGAGGGTTACCTGTTCGACGCACGAGATATCGGCTGATGCGTGCGCGCTTCGATACGCTGTTCGGCCGCCTGTTTGGCGTGCTGTTGGTAGCGATTATCCTGGCGCACCTGTTGGCGTTTGCCTGGTTCCACCATTACGGCCCGCGGCCGCCCCCGCCCCCTCCGCCGCCGGAGTTTGCCGAAAACTACGACGGGCAACGCCCTCCGATGGACCCTCGCTTCGAAAACAGGCCACCTCGGCCGTGGTTCGGCGGTCCCTTGGTGCCACTGACCTTTCAGCTGATTTCGCTGATCATTGCGGCCTGGTACGGCGCCAAACTGCTGAGCCGGCCGATCCAGCGCCTGAGCGACGCCGCCGAACGCTTGAGCGAAAACCTCGACAGCCAGCCTCTGGATGAATCCGGCCCACGGGAAGCGCGGCAAGCAGCGCACACGTTCAACAAGATGCAGCAACGCATTCGTGAACAAGTACAGCAACGTTCACGGATGCTGGGGGCGGTGTCTCACGACTTGCGCACGCCGTTGTCACGGCTAAAGTTGCGGCTGGAGCAAATCGACGACGACAAGCTGCAAGGCCAGATGCGCCAGGATCTGGATGACATGATCAGCATGCTCGACGCCACCCTGACCTACCTTCACGAACAGCGCACCAGCGAGGCACCACAGTGGATGGACGTGCAGGCGCTGATCGAATCCCTCTGCGAAAACGCCCAGGACCAGGGCGCCGACGTCCAGGCCAGCGGCCACTGCGCCCCCCTGCAGGTACAGCCGATGGCTTTACGCTCGTGCATCAACAACCTGCTGGACAACGCCCTGCGCTATGCCGGGGAAGGGTTGATTACGCTGGAAGACCATCGCGAGCAATTGCTGATCCGGGTCATCGACCACGGGCCGGGGATCGCGACGGATAAACGTGAAGCGGTGTTTGAACCGTTCTATCGTCTGGAGGGTTCACGTAATCGTAACTCCGGCGGTGTCGGTCTAGGCATGACCATTGCCCGCGAGGCGGTCGAACGGCTGGGCGGACAGTTGAGCCTGGAAGAAACCCCTGGCGGTGGACTGACGGCCGTCATCCGATTGCCCCGATCGCTGTAATTGAATGGACTCGCCCTCGCTGTCGTTGGCTTTCATAGAATGCCACCGTGGCGCATAGACGCCTCGGCTTGGGCGAGTCCATTCAATTACAAGGATCGTGTGTACCCATCGGTACAAACCTCAAATACACACGACACCTTGCCCCTTGAGGCTGCATAAGCCGGTGCACCCACCGGTTTCCCATTCCAAGGAGTGAGCCCAATGATCGGTAGCGTCAGTAATTACACGAGCTATTCCAGCACCAGCAGTACCACAACCAACAGCGCCCGTAGCCAGCAATTTCAGAAAGAGTTACTCGCCAAACTCGACACCAACGGCGACGGCGTGGTGGGGCAGGATGAGCTCAAGAGCGCCCTGTCGCAGAAACCCGACAACGGTCTGTTGGCCAGCCTGAGCAAAAATTTCGCCGATCTGGACAGTGACGATAGTGGCAGCCTGAGCAGTCAAGAGATGGCCGCGATGGCCCCACCGCCACCGCCACAAGATCAGGCACCCAACACTGAGCTTGCCGATGCGTTGATCAGCGCCCTCGACACCAACGGTAACGGCGCCATCAGCAGCGACGAACTGAGCAATGGCCTGACCAGCGCCGGCAGCAGTGCCGATAGCAAAGACATCTTCTCGGCGCTGGACAAGAACAAGGACGGCACCGTCAGCAAAGACGAACTCGCCGCCAGCCTCGCCCCGCCTCCACCGCCGCCACAGCAGACGTCCAGCGACGCACTGTTCAGCCAGCTGGATGCGGACAGTGACGGCAGCGTCACCGCCACCGCCACCGAACCAGGCAGCGCGGTACAGGCCAGCGACAGCACCCCATCGACCAGCAGCGACACCAGCGCGGCGCTGTTCAAGATGCTCGATAGCGACAGCAGCGGTGGCGTCAGCAGCGACGAGTTGAAAGCCGTGCTCCAAGCCGGTCGCGAGAAGAGCAACGACAGCTCCACCGCTCAGCCGAATGTTTGCGAAGCACTGAACAAAATGATCGCCAACCTGAGCAAGCAGTATTCACTCGACAAGGTGGCGAGCGTGGGCAAGTACCTGAACGTCGCCACTTAAGTCAAAAGCTTCGTCGGAACGCCGCCCGGAGCCGGGCGGCGTTCCGACGAAGGGGCCATTAGCCTCAATAAATAATTTAAGGCCGGTGATCTTCAACGCGCGCCTGGCTTTTGCTCCAGTCGGTCAACAGGCTATAAGCCACCGCCAACAGCGTCGGACCGATGAACAAGCCAATAAACCCAAACGCAATCAACCCGCCAAACACGCCCAACAACACAATCACCAACGGCAGATTCCCACCGCGGCTGATCAAATACGGCTTCAGCACGTTGTCGACGCCGCTGATAATGAACGTCCCCCAAATACCGAGAAACACCGCCATCCCATACTCGCCCTTCCAGGCCAGCCAGGCCGTGGCCGGTATCCACACCAGCGGAGGCCCCATGGGAATCAGGCTGAGCAGGAAGGTCACGATGCCAAGCACCAATGCGCCAGGCACTCCGGCAATCAAAAACCCGATTAATGCCAGAACCGCCTGAGCCGCCGCCGTCCCGATCACGCCGTTCACCACACGCTGAACGGTCCCCGCCACCAGCTCGATGTAATAGCCGGCCCGTTGCCCAATCAGCCGCTCCAGCAACCCATGAACAAACGCGGCCAATCGTGGCCCGTCACGGTAGAAAAAGAACACGAAGACAATGCTTAACGTCAGTTCGAGAATCCCGCCGCCAATCTGCGCACTGCGCGCCAGCAACCAATTACCGACCTGGCCCAGGTAGGGCTTGACCGCCAGCAGCATCGCCGCGCCCTGCTGATCAATGCTGTTCCAGACAACCACCAACCGTCCGCCAACCAGCGGAACACCGGCCAGCCAGGTCGGCGCTTCAGGCAGACCGTCGACCTGCACATCCTTGATGAATGCGACGGCATCGCGCACATGATCCGCCAGGTTGAACCCCAGCCATACCAGCGGCACCGCCACCAATAACATCCAGCCAAGCGTCAGCAATGCCGCCGCCAGCGCCTCCCGACCATTGAGCAAACGGGTCAGCAAGCGCATCAGCGGCCAACTGGCAAACGCCAGTACTGCCCCCCAGAACAACGCCGACCAGAACGGCGCCATCACCCAAAAGCTCGCGCCAAACAGCACCAGGAGCAGGATCTGCACCAACAGCCGATCGTTATTGATCATCCAAGTCTCGAAAAAAGTCAGTTCGCAAAGGAGCAGGCGAACGCGACAAGCGCGTTCGCCTGATGAAGCTTATCGCAACAGTTCCACGTGCAGGCCAGCGCCGTCAACGCTGCCGGTTTCCATCCGCGCCGCACGCACGCCCTGGCCAATCAACGCCTGACGCCAGGCTTCGGCGTTCGGCCCGGAAACGTTGACCCGCAGGGTCGTGTCCAGATTCAAGCCACGCGAGAGCAAGCGCAGCCAGGTATCGTCAGGGGCATCGGTCAGTTTGGGGAAATCGAGCTCGCCAGTGCTTTTGAGCTGCCGCAACAAGGTGGCGGAAGTAGGCAGCAAATCACCCAGCGGCGCCGCAGCATCGAACTGCTCGACGTGCAGATAGGCTTTGCGATTACCGCGAGTGATGCTGTAAAGCGCCACCAGCGTGCTGTCCTTTGGCGCGGCCAGACGCAACAGCAGATACGCCTGTTGATCATCAGCCCCGTAGAGTTTGGCGTTGCCGAAGACCTCGTTGGCCCACAGGCTGCTTTCACCGCAATCACGGGCCTGGCACCAGAACAGCAACTCGGCGCCCTGTTTCTGCAACGCTTCGCGGGCGGCGGTGAAGGCTTCCGTGGATGAATGCTCCGGCGGCAGTTCGTAGGTTACCGAGGTGGTTTGCCCGCGGGCGCTGACTTGACCGTCGAAACGCAACTGACCACTGATCTTGCGGATCGACCCCAGCGGGTAGATCCGCTCGAGTTCTACCGCCGGGCGATAGTCGACGATCTGCGCATCGACCATCCGCGGCACGATCGGCAGGTCCTGGCTGCCCGGAACATCGGCGGCGAACAACACGGGACTGAAACAGCACAGCGCCAGCAAACTGAATGAACGCATGGATAGGCTCATCGTATCAGCATGGCCTGGGCACCTTTGACGACGCTGGCATCATCGATGCGTTCGGGCACCAGCAAACCACGCTGCACCGCCGGACGCGCCTCCATGGTCGCCATCCAGCGTTGCAACGCCGTCAAGCCATCCACTGCGACACCGGACCACTCGTGGCCACGGACCCATGGGTAGGTGGCGATGTCGGCAATGCTGTACTCGCCGGCGAGGAATTCCACGGTTTGCAGGCGAGTGTCGAGCACTTCATAGAGGCGACGGGTTTCATGCTGATAGCGGTCGATGGCGCCCTGGAGCTTCTCCGGAAAATAGCGGAAAAACACGTTGGCCTGCCCCTGCATCGGGCCGATGCCACCCATCTGGAACATCAGCCATTGCAAAACCACTGAGCGCCCCTTCGGGTCCTTGGGCAGCAGTTTGCCGCTCAACTCGGCCAGGTAGATGAGGATGGCGCCGGATTCGAACACGGCAAAATCACCGTTGGCGCGATCGACAATCGCCGGAATCCGGCCATTGGGATTGAGCTTGAGAAAGTCCGGAGACTTTTGTTCCTTCTTGTCGAAACTCAAGGCGTGCACCGTGTAGGGCAGGCCGAGTTCCTCGAGCACGATAGAGACCTTGTGGCCATTCGGGGTCGCAGCGGTGTAGAGATCTATCATGGTTGTCTCCCATTTCAACCCGCCCAGCCTCGACAGTTGCCCGGCGCAAGTCAAGGAGCGGCGAAGAACCGATTGAAACAGTCTGCGACAAGGTCGGCACCGGGTTCATCATTCAGGTGCAAATGATGGCCGCCAGGCAGCTGTTCACGGCTAAAGGGTAGACGCTCCAGCAACTCGGAATGTTTGGCGAGCATGCCGTCAGCTGCAACCACCAGTAACGCAGGACAACTGACCCGCTGCACGAAGGCCATGGCCTGCTCGGTTGTCAGACGCAGCGGCGATGGCAGCGTGAGGCGGTTGTCGGTGCGCCAGGTGTAACCGCCCGGCACCGGCATCAAACCGCGCCGGGCCAGGAGTTCGGCGGCTTCGCGACTGACCGCTACCAGACCTTTCATTCTCGCCTCGATAGCGCGGTCCAGTGTGTTATAGACGGGCTTGCGCTTCTCCTGCAGATCCAGCTGCGCTTGCAGGGCCATGCCCATACGTTCGGCCGCGTTTTCGCCTTTGTCTGTAGGAGGGATGATGCCGTCGATCAAGGCTAGGTGCGTCACACGTTCAGGCAGCGACCCGGCGATGATCAGCGAAGCGATCGCGCCCATGGAGTGCCCCATCAGCGCAAAACGCTTCAGTCCAAGCTGTTCAGCAACTTGCAGTACGTCGTGGGCGTAGTCCCACATGGCATAACCGGCACCGGGCGGGCGATGCCCGGAGTGGCCGTGACCGGCCATGTCCAGTGCAATGATGCGCAAGCCTTTGAGCTTTGGCGCCAACCGGGCAAAGCTGTTGGCGTTGTCCAGCCAGCCATGCAAGGCGATCACCGGCAGGCCGTCTTCAGGGCCGAACAAGTGCGCCGCCAACTCGATGTGCGGCAGGCTCAGGCGGACTTCTTCAACGACATGGCTCATAGGCATTCCTGCTGACGACGACTTTCCCAGCGGCTGAACAGGTTCTTCAGCAGGGCGGCAGTGTCCTGTGGTCGTTCGAGGGGAAACATGTGCCCGCCGGGCATGGTCAGGGATTCGCCCTGCGGCATGCTCCCGACCGAACGGGCGTGATGGCGCATTACCACGCGACTTTTGTGCCCGCGCACCACGGCCAACGGCACTTTCAATTGCCGTGCGCGACCAGGGCTGGTATGGGGCACACCGCGGTAAATGCTGATCTCGGTGGCCGGATCGAAGCGCAGGCGCAACTTGTCGCCCACTGTGTGCAAACCGTGTTGCAGGTAGGCGTCGAAGCACTCCGGATCGAAGCCGCGAAACAGGGTCTTACCTGCGAAATATACTCGCGCCGCCTCCAGATCGGCGAACTCTTCGCGTCGCCCCAGCGTGCGGCCAGCCGGGGTCAGGCGGTCGATAAAACCAAAACGCTTGGCCGCGCGGATGACCCACTGATCGGTACGGGTCAACACTGGCGAATCAAGCATCACCACGCCGCGGTACAGTTCGGGGCAACGTAACGCCGCGTGCAGGTGCAGTACGCCACCGAAGGAGTGGCCAACACCCCATACGGGCTCAGGCTGCTGCTGGAGGTGATGAATCAGCTCGTCCACCAAATTGTGCCAGTTGTCATCCGCCGGAAAACGCGGGTCGTGGGCATGCTGTTCCAGATGCGTCACCTGATACTCGGGCGCCAGCGCCGCGAACAACTTGCCGTAGGTGCCCGAAGGAAATCCATTGGCGTGGGCGAAAAATATCTGTTGCGACATACCGGTCGATCCATCAACGAAAACGAGCGTTGATTGTCCGTAAGACAACGCCCTACAGCAATGACCGTAACTGCCAGGAATGATGACAGTCCGGTCAGGGTGATACCAAACCTCGTAGCAGCTGGCGCAGCCTGCGTCCGCCTACTGTAGGAGCGAGGCTTGCCCGCGAAGGCGTCAGTTCTGACACTCCGCGTTATCGTTCTTCGCGAGCAAGCTTCGCTCCTACAGTAGCCGGACGCAGCCTGCTACACAGAGCGCGTTATTGCTCAGCGTATCGGTGGATTCTCACCCAACGGCACCACCGCCATGGTCAACCGTGACACGCAACTGGCCTTGCCCTCATCGCTGCTCAAGCGGATATCCCAGACATGCGTGGTGCGACCAATGTGTATCGCCGTGGCCACCGCCGTTACCCGCCCGCTGCGCAATCCGCGCAAATGGTTGGCGTTGACTTCCAGGCCTACGCAATAGAACTTGCGGGTATCGATACACAGGTAACTGGCCATCGAGCCGACCGTTTCGGCCAGCACCACCGAGGCACCGCCATGCAGCAAGCCGTAGGGCTGATGGGTGCGGTGATCGATGACCATGCTCGCGGTCAGGGAGGCGTCGTCGAAGGCTTCAAAGCGAATATCCAGCACTTCACCGATGGTGTTTTTCTGGATCGCGTTCAACTGCTCGATGTTGGGAGGGGTTCGCCACAGACTCATCGCCAATTTCCTTTGTAGGTGTTGTTCGTGACTCAATCCTGCCACAGCACCGCTTCGCTGCGCTCGCTCCATTCTTCGAACCGGGCGCCGTAAGTGGCTTCGATCATATTGCGCTTGATCTTCAGGGTCGGCGTCAGAAAGCCGTTTTCCACTGCCCAGCTGTCCTTGACCACCACCAGCCGCCGTAAGCGTTCATGCTTGTCGAGGGAGCCATTAACCTCCTCCAGCAGTTTTTCCAGGCTCGAGTGCAGGCCGGCGCGCGCCGTTCCGCCCGCGTCCTGCTGACCGACCGCCGAAAGCACGCACAAGCCCAGTGGCGCACTCAACCCATCGCCGACCACGCAGACCTGCTCGATCCGCGAATGCACCGCCAGCCGATTTTCGATGGGCGCGGGGGCCACGTATTTACCTTTGCTGGTCTTGAAGATTTCTTTCAGCCGCCCGGTCAGGCGCAGGTTGCCTTCGGCGTCTTCCTCGCCCTTGTCACCGGTACGCAGGAAGCCGTCCTCGGTGATGGTTTCAGCGGTTTTTTCAGGCTCCTTGAAATACCCGAGCATGGTCGCGCCGCTGCGCACCATGACCTCGCCGGACTCGGCGATCCGTACCTCGACGTCCGGGCAAGGCTTGCCGATCCAGCCCGGTTTGTTCTGGCCCGGCAGGCAAACATGCGAATAGCCGCAACTTTCGGTCATGCCGTAGACCTCCAGCACATCCAGCCCCAGCTTGCGATACCACAGCAACAAGGTCTGCGGAACCGGCGCTGCGCCGGACAAGGCAATGCGCAAGGCATCGAGCCCAAGCCCGGCAAGGACCTTGTGTCCAACCCGCTTGCCGATGATCGGCAGGCCGAGCAAAAAGTCGAGGCGCTTTGCCGGGATCTTGCTGTAGACGCCCATCTGGAACTTGGTCCAGATACGCGGCACGCCGAACAATGCGGTGGGCCGTGCACGCTGCAAATCGGTGAGGAAGGTATCGAGGCTCTCGGCAAAGAATACGGTTTGCCCGCTGTAGATCGACGCCAGCTCGACGAACATCCGCTCGGCGACATGGCATAGCGGCAGGTAGGACAGCAATCGGTCCGACTCGTTGAGGCCGAATAGTTGCGTGCCACGGCTGGCCGCAAACCCAAGATTGCCGAAGCTGTGCATCACCCCTTTGGGCAGGCCGGTCGTGCCGGAGGTATAAATGATGGTCGCCAATTGATCGGCGGCGGGTTTCGGATCGTCCTGGATCGGCGAGCTGCGCTGCAGGTCGGCCCAGCTGAAATCGAAGTGGCCTGGCGGATGCAACGGCAGACTGATGGTGGGCAGTTCCGGTTTAACCCCACGGGACATGCCAGACCAGTCATCGAGTTTGCCGATGAATACCAGCACGGCTTCGGAATGTTCGAGCACTTGAGCCACGGACTCGGCTGTCAGGTTCGGGTACAGCGGCACCGAGACATGCCCGGCCATCCAGATCGCCAGGTCGGCGATGATCCAGTGGGCACAGTTTTTCGAGATCAAGGCGATGTGACTACCTTGAGGCAGTTCGCGTGCTCGCAGCCAGTGCGCAGCGCAACGGGCCTGATGACCGACGTCTTCCCAGGTCAGTGTCTCGACCTGTCCACCACCCATGGGCTGTACCAGAAAGCGCTGGCGGGGATGACGGGCCTCCCGCTCATAGAAGACGTCCAGCGGCAAACGCAAAGCAGCAGACATACGACTCGCTCCTGTTTTTTTGATCTGGAGCAAGCGTAGTCAACCAAGCAGTTGCTTGGTTAAATATTTAAGGGCAAAAGCGGGATCAAAAGATCGCAGCCTCGTTGCACTCGACAGCTCCTTGTATGTTGACCGGAGAATGTAGGAGCGAGCTTGCTCGCGAAGGACGTTAACGATAACGCGCCCTTCCCGAGTAAACGCGTTGCCTTCAAGCCCTTCGCGAGCAAGCTCGCTCCTACAGGGTAATGCGCAATCCTTGCAGGAGCTGTCGAGTGCAACGAGGCTGCGATCTTTTGCTTCTAAGGATGCTTGATGCCCTTGAGCTTCATCGCGCCGGCGAGCGGCAAGTCACCTTCAAGCTCGGCAAGGCTGGCGGTTTTCACCGTTTCCGGGTCCTGTACATGACCGTGCTGCAAATAACCCAAGAGGTTAGCCACCAATGGGTTATGGCTGACCAGCAACGCGTAGTCCACGGACACCAATTGCTCTGCCACCGCTTGCGGACGGTTGTCTGGGGTCAGCCATTCAACAGTGCGAATGTCCGGCTGGAACCCCAACGCGTCACTCACCAGCTGCGCAGTCTGTTGCGCTCGCAAGTAAGGGCTGGCGTAGATAGCCGTGATCGGCTGGCCGATCAGCTCGGCGGCGCTTCGCAGCACTTCTTCGCGACCGTGGGGCGTCAATTCCCGTTCGGAGTCTGGACGCGAGCCATAGGGCTCGGCTTCACCATGACGCAATACCCAGAGTTTCATAGCTTGGGTTCCTCATCTCGGGCCGGATGCGGGGCTGGTGCCACAACGTGCGGCGCTTCACCTTCCGGTGTACGCGGCGTCGGCCAGTCGGCGAACGGCCAGGGTTTCTGGTCGCTGTGGAAACTGCCGAAACGCCCGATCTGTGCCAGGTACTGGCTCAGGCTATCGCCGAAGTTCATCAGGCTGGCGCTCGGGGCGCCATAGATCAAACGATAGATCAACTGCACCAGTACCACTGCGCCAAGGATGAATTGCGCCACCTGCCAGACCAGCACGAAGACGATCATCCACAACACCCGCAGCAGGATGGATTCGTACTTGGCTTCTGTTTTCGGATCGTTCATGTCTCGCTCTCCTGCTCCTTATAGGGAGTGTGCTCAGTTAAAATCGCTGGTGGAAATAAAGTCGACATCGGTTTTTGGTTCACCGCGCATCAACAGCTCAATCACCTGATTAAGCGTGCGCCCTTCGAACAGGATCGCGTGCAGCCCGGCGACCAGTGGCATGTACACGCCGACCTCCTGAGCCTTGGCCTTGAGCACTTTGAGGGTGTTCACGCCTTCGGCGACTTCGCCCAGGCGCGTCACCGCCTCTTCCAGGCTCAAACCCTGACCGAGGGCGAACCCAACCTGATAATTACGGCTTTTCGGCGACGAACAGGTGACGATCAAATCGCCCACGCCGGCCAGGCCGAGGAAGGTCATCGGGTTGGCGCCCTGATTGACCGCGAAGCGGGTCATTTCCGCCAGCGCCCGGGTGATCAGCATGCTTTTGGTGTTCTCGCCCATGCCCAGCGCCACCGCCATACCGGCGATGATCGCGTAGACGTTCTTCAGGGCCCCGCCCAACTCCACGCCGAATCGGTCGGCGCTGGCATAGACGCGGAAGGTGCGGCCATGCAACGCGGCCTGGACGCGCTGGCAGAGTTCCTCGTCTTCGCTGGCGACCACCGTGGCGGTCAGCGCGTGCTCAGCGATTTCACGCGCCAGGTTCGGCCCGGACAGCACGCCGATACGCGCTTGCGGGGCGATGTCTTCGAGAATTTCGCTCATCAGCTTGAACGTGTGGGCTTCGATGCCCTTGGTCAGGCTCACCAGCAGCTTGCCGCTCAAACGGTCCGCATGCGGCATCAATACCGAGCGCAACGCACTGGACGGCAGCGCGACGAAACACAGCTCGCAGGTGTCCAGCGTGGCTTGCAAGTCAGTGACCGGCTCCACGCCCGGAAGAATTTTGATGCCTTTGAGGTAGCGCGGGTTCTCGCGATTGACCCGAATAGATTCGGCCTGCTCAGGATCACGCATCCACTGCAGGACCTGATGCCCGTTCTCGGCCAGCAAATTAGCCACGGCGGTACCAAAACTTCCGCCTCCCAGGACCGCAATTGGGCGCTGTTCAGTCATATGCAATCCGTTAATCCATACCAGTGACGATGTCGGCATTATACGGAGCGGCCCAGTGGCGGCCAGCCCCCGCGTCAATTACCGGCACTTGTAGAAAGAAGACCAGCAAAACCGAGGAAAATGCCGGCATCGTGACTGGAAAACTCGACCGTCTCGGTTAACATGCGCACCAGTTAATCGCGATCAAGGCTATCTTGTGTCTCTTGGCTCTCCTTCAATCCGCTCGCCACTGGCACTGGCCGGTATGCTTGCGCAACGCTTCAGCGCGGAACGGGCGCTCTAAGATGCGTTATAAGACGCGTTATTCGTCATGGATGACGCCAATCTTTGGCCGCCTGCTGGCCATGCTGTGCCTTATGTTTGCCGGCTTACTGAGCAGCCTGCCGACGGACGCCGCAGACATCCTGTTGGTCGGCGCCGAAGACGGCCCCGGGGTGCGGTCTTTCGCCAAGGCCCTTGGCGACTTGCGTCCGGCCGACAGCGTGCGTTTCCAGTCACTGCTCAGCCTGCCGACTCCGGACAAACTACCCGCCAGCAGCCGCTTGATTTTGCTTGACCTGCCAAGCCTCGACTGGCGCCTGCAAGACAACCAGGGCCCGGCGACGCTGGTGTTGCGCATCAGTCGCCTGCAAGCCCGCCAATATATGGGGGCTGCCCAGCCCCAACACTTCAGTCTGCTCTGGAGCGATCCGCAACTGGACCGGCAATTGCGCCTGACGCGACTCCTGCTGCCGCAGGTCCGACGGATCGGTGTGCTGTACGACAGCCGCAGCGAATTCCTCTTGAAAGAATTGCGTCAAGCCGCCCGGCCCTTGGGCTTTGAAATCGTCACTGAGCGCTGGGACAACACCAATGACAGTCGACCATTGCAAAACCTGCTAAAAAACAGCGACGTGTTACTGGGGCTCGACGATCCCGACCTGTACAACCCGAAAACCGCGAAAAACCTGCTGCTCAGCAGCTACCTGCAGCAACGGGCGCTGATCGGCCCCAACGCCGGGTTCGTCAAGGCGGGCAGTCTGGCCAGCACCTACAGCGATCAGAGCGATTGGCTGGCGATTCTCAACGAACTGCTCGACCAACCACCCGACACCTGGCCGCGCGCGCGCTACCCGCACCACTTCAAAGTCTTGAGCAACGCACAAGTAGCTCGTTCATTAGGGATTGAACAAACGAATGAAGCGTCTCTCGCCACAGAGTTGACCGAAGGGGAACGCCGCCAATGACCTTCCGGAGTCGCTGGGACATCAATACCCGTACCCAAATCATCAGCCTCGGCCCGGCCCTGTTGCTGACGTTGCTGTTGATCAGCTTTTTCACCTTCGTGCGGATCCAGGACCTGCGTCAGGAACTCAACCACACCGGTCAGTTGATCGCCAATCAACTGGCACCCGCCACGGAATACGGGGTGATCTCGGGTAACAATGAAGTACTCGACAGCTTGCTCAAGGCGACCCTGGCCACGCCCAATGTGCGTTTTATGGAAGTGCAGGACAGCGCCAACCGGAGTTTGGTGTACGTCGAGCAGCCGTCGCAAGACCACGACCGCTCGCAACAGATCGAAGTGTTCCAGGCCCCGGTGCGGTTGCAACGGATCCCGCTGCACAATGATTTTTTCCAGAACAGCAAAGTCACCGGCAATGCTCCCGCCGGGGATTACCTGGGGCGGGTCATCGTTGGCCTGTCCAGCGACGCGTTCAATCAGCGTCAGCAGGAAATCCTGCTCAAGGCCGGCATCCTGGCGCTGTTCGCCCTGCTGTTTACGTTCCTCGTGGCTCGGCGCCTGGCCGGTAGCCTGTCGCAACCGATCCGTGATATCGGCAACGCGGTCAAGGCGATTCAAGAGGGCGACTACAAAACCCCGCTGCCGATTGTCGATGACGCCGAGCTGGGTGCGCTGTCGCAACACATCAATAACCTCGCCCATGGTCTCGAGCAAGCGAGTCGCGAGCAGCATCAGGCGATGGCACAGTTGATCAGGACCCACGAAGAGGCGGAAAAAGCCAACAACGCCAAATCCGATTTCCTCGCGATGATGAGCCACGAATTGCGCACGCCGATGAATGGCGTGCTCGGCATGCTGCAGTTGCTGGAAACCACCAACATGACCGAGGAGCAGCTCGAATACGCGGCGCTGGCCTCGGAGTCCACCGAACATTTGCTCAAAGTCATCAACGACATACTCGACTTTTCACGCATCGAGCGCTCGGAACTGGAGCTTGAACACATCCCGTTCAACCTCGTGGACCTGATCAGCAGTTGTGCCCAGTCCTTCCAGCACAGCGCCGCACAACGCGGGCTCGACCTGCAACTGCGTGTGCCTGAAGACATGCGCGCGTTGCAAGTACAGGGCGACCCGACACGGATCCGGCAAATTCTGGTGAACCTGGTCGGCAACGCGCTGAAATTCACTGAAGAGGGTCTCGTCACCATCGAGCCGCAGTGGCAGTCCCTGGATCACGAACTTCTTTGGTTTACCTGCACCGTACGCGACAGCGGGATCGGCATTTCGCCCGAAAGCCTGGAATTGATGTTCAACGCGTTCCAGCAGGCCGACAGCTCGATTTCGAGGCGTTACGGCGGCACCGGCCTGGGCCTGCCAATTGCCCGCACGCTGGCCGAACGAATGGGCGGGACCCTGCGTGCTCAGAGCGAAGAAGGTCGCGGCTCGGTGTTCACCCTGGAAATCCCGCTGGCACTCTATAAACAGACGCTGCCGGTACGGGTGCCGCGCGCGCAGACCGGCAGCGATGATGGTGAAGGGCGCAATGTGCTGCTGGTCGAAGACAACCCGGTCAATCAGACGGTCATCGAAGCAATGTTGCGCAGTTTGGGCTTTACTGTCAGCGTCGCCAACGATGGCGCGCAAGCGGTGCGCAGTGCCGAGAGTCTGATTTTCGAAGCGATCCTGATGGACTGCCGCCTGCCGATTATCGACGGCTACGAGGCGACAAGGCAGATCCGTCAGTTGCCCGGTTGTACAGACGTGCCAATCATCGCCCTGACCGCCAATGCCTTGCAGGGCGACCGCGAAGCCTGCATATCGGCGGGAATGAACGATTACCTGGCCAAGCCCTTCAAACGTACTGATCTGCAGCAAATTTTGCAGCGCTGGGTGCAGTAGTGCAGGCTTTTCGACCATCTGCGACTGGCGTGAAAGGCGAAAGTGCGGCAGTCTTAGGCACCCGAACAGGCCCGAAAACGGGCTTGAATAATAATTTCAGTGCACAAGTGTACATTCATGTCCTTGGTGCTGTGACTTTCACCACAACGCAATAGTCTATGAGTAGGCTGCTGACTCGAAGCATGAACGCTTCGATCGGCCGGGAAGATTCGCCCCACCCTGCCGCATGGGACTATTGAGGAGCTCGCATGACCCAACAAAACGCCTTTACTCGGGAAGACCTGCTGCGCTGCAGTCGCGGCGAGCTGTTCGGCCCAGGTAACGCACAACTGCCCGCCCCGAACATGCTGATGGTGGATCGCATCACCCATATCAGTGCCGAGGGTGGCAAGTACGGCAAAGGTGAATTGGTCGCCGAGCTGGATATCACTCCGGACCTGTGGTTTTTCGCCTGCCACTTCGAAGGTGATCCGGTGATGCCAGGTTGCCTGGGCCTCGATGCCATGTGGCAACTGGTCGGCTTCTTCCTGGGCTGGCAAGGCCTGCCGGGCCGTGGCCGTGCGCTGGGTTCGGGCGAAGTGAAATTCTTTGGTCAGGTCCTGCCGACCGCCAAGAAAGTTACGTATAACATTCAGATTAAGCGCGTCCTGAAAGGCAAGCTGAACCTGGCCATCGCCGATGGTTCGGTCAGTGTCGACGGCCGCGAAATCTACACCGCCGAAGGCCTCCGGGTCGGCGTGTTCACCTCCACTGAAAACTTCTAAGGGTTATCCGCATGCGCCGCGTCGTTATCACTGGTCTGGGCATCGTTTCGTGCCTGGGCAATGACAAAGAGACCGTCTCCGCTAACCTGCGTGCAAGCCGCCCTGGCATCCGGTTCAACCCGGAATATGCTGAAATGGGTCTGCGTAGCCAGGTTTCCGGCTCCATTGACCTTCCCCTCGAAGAGCTGATCGATCGCAAGATCTATCGCTTCGTCGGCCACGCGGCGGCTTACGCCTACCTGGCCATGAAAGACGCCATCGCAGACTCCGGCCTGACCGATGAGCAAGTCTCCAACCCGCGTACCGGCCTGATCGCCGGTTCCGGTGGTGCCTCCACGCTGAACCAGATGGAAGCGTTGGACATCCTGCGCGAGAAAGGCGTGAAGCGTGTTGGCCCATACCGCGTCACGCGGACCATGAGCAGCACCGTTTCCGCTTGCCTGGCCACCCCGTTCAAGATCAAGGGCCTGAACTACTCCATCGCTTCTGCCTGCGCCACCAGTGCTCACTGCATCGGTACCGCCATGGAACAGATCCAGATGGGCAAGCAGGACATCGTGTTCGCTGGCGGCGGTGAAGAAGAGCATTGGAGCCAATCGTTCCTGTTCGACGCCATGGGCGCTCTGTCCAGCCAGTACAACGAAACCCCGGACAAAGCTTCCCGCGCCTACGACGCCAAGCGTGACGGTTTCGTCATCGCCGGCGGCGGCGGCATGGTCGTGGTCGAAGAGCTGGAACACGCTTTGGCTCGCGGCGCGAAGATCTACGCGGAAATCGTTGGCTACGGCGCGACGTCCGACGGCTACGACATGGTTGCGCCAAGCGGCGAAGGCGCCATCCGCTGCATGCAGATGGCCATGTCTACCGTTGACACTCCGATCGACTACCTGAACACCCACGGCACCTCGACTCCGGTCGGCGACGTCGCGGAAATGAAAGGTGTGCGTGAAGTGTTCGGCGACAAGGCGCCGGCCATCAGCTCCACCAAGAGCCTGTCGGGTCACTCCCTGGGCGCCGCCGGCGTACACGAAGCGATCTACTGCATGCTGATGATGGAAGGCAACTTCATGGCGGGCTCCGCCAACATCGAAGAACTGGACCCGGAAGTGGCCGACATGCCGATCCTGACCAAGACTCGCGAAGACGCCACCATCAACACCGTGATGAGCAACAGCTTCGGCTTCGGTGGTACCAACGCTACGTTGGTACTGAAGCGCTGGCAGGGTAAGTAATACCCCGCCGCTACGCAGCACACGAAAACGCCCCGACTGGTTCGGGGCGTTTTTTTTGCGCCTGAAAAACGACCGCAGAACCTGTGGGAGCGAGCTTGCTCGCGATGGCGGTCGGACGGACACATTGATGTTGAATGTGCAGCCGTCATCGCGAGCAAGCTCGCTCCCACAGGATTTGCGTATAACCCACAGTTACCGTCCCAGCGAACATGAAGCTTTTGTCATAAAACCCAGCACCCTGCGACCAAATGTCGCGTGTTTAGCGGGCTGCAGCACTTTTGCAAAATTCGCAATTGTTCATTGCCAATTCCGGCCGTTTACTTAGCAAGCTAACAAAACATATAACAGAGTCCTGCACATGCCTTGGTGCAGGTAACTGAGATTGGAGCTAGCAGATGACTGTAAAAGTAACTGAACGCGACGATTCACATAAGTCTCATGAAGGCGTAGCCGCCGGCATCCGTATCTGGGACGTGCATCAACAGGACCTGTTGGTCGGGATGTTCCACTCCGAGACTGACGCGCACAACTACAAAGCCGAACTGGAAACACTGGAGCAGCAACGTGAGTTACTCTCCGCCTAGGCGTGGAGCCTAGGCGTGGAGCCTGAGCAACCACAGCATTGAAAACGACAAACCCCGCCATGAGCGGGGTTTGTCGTTGTTGCAGCCTCTAACGGCTTACCACATCAGATCATCCGGGATCTGATAAGCCGCGTACGGATCGTCTTCAGCAGCCGCTTCTTCAGTCTGCACGTTCAATTGCACGATACGCTGTGGATCGCGCTCCTGGATCTTCAGGGCCGCTTCACGCGGGATCACTTCGTAGCCGCCGGCATGGTGCACGATTGCCAGCGAACCGTTGCTGAGCTTATTGCGCATCAGCGTGTTGACGCAGAGGCGCTTGACCTTCTTGTCGTCGACGAAGTTGTAGTAGTCCTCGGTCGCAAGCTTTGGCAGACGCGAGACTTCGATCAACTGCTTGACCTGCGCAGCGCGAGCCTTGGCCTCAGCCTTCTCCTGCTGCTGACGGTTGAGTTCCTGGTCGCGCTTGACCTTTTCCGCCATCGCTTCCTGGGCCAGGCGCTGCTGGGTGTCGTCCTGTTCGATCTGGCCTTTATGAACCAGGCGCTGTTGTTTCTGCTTCTCTTTGCCGACCTGTTTGGCCTGCTTTTGGTTGACCAGCCCTGCTTTGAGTAACTGGTCGCGAAGGGAAATGCTCATGGTGCTTATTTCTCACTTAGGCAACTGCTCAACCGCAGCTGGGCAAATTCTTTTCCTGACGTTTGGCTTCGCCCCACAAGGCGTCCAACTCATCAAGGGTGCAATCTTCTATGGGACGGTGGGTGTCGCGCAATGCCTGCTCGATAAAACGGAAGCGTCTTTCGAACTTGCTGTTGGCGCCACGCAGTGCAGTTTCCGGATCGACCTTGAGATGACGCGCCAGATTGACCACTGAAAACAGCAGATCCCCAACCTCATCGGCAATCGCTACCGAGTCGTTATCGGCCATGGCTTCGAGCACCTCATCAAGCTCTTCGCGGACCTTATCCAGCACCGGCAAGGCGTCCGGCCAGTCGAAACCGACCTGCCCTGCCCGCTTCTGCAACTTGGCTGATCGAGACAGCGCCGGCAGTGCCGTGGGTACGTCGTCGAGCAACGACAACTGCTGCGGCGCGGATGATTTCTCGGCGCGCTCTTCAGCCTTGATCTCTTCCCAGCGTTGCTTGACCTGCTCTTCACTCAGACGCGGGACATCCAGCGGCGCATACAGATCGCCGGTGGGGAACACGTGGGGATGACGGCGGATCAGCTTGCGAGTAATGCTGTCGACGACACCGGCGAATTCGAAACGCCCTTCTTCCCTGGCCAGTTGGCTGTAATAGACCACCTGAAACAGTAGATCGCCCAACTCACCCTGCAAGTGATCGAAGTCACCGCGCTCGATGGCGTCGGCGACTTCGTAGGCTTCCTCAAGGGTGTGGGGGACGATGGTGGCGTAGGTTTGCTTGATGTCCCACGGACAGCCGAACTGCGGGTCGCGCAGTCGGTTCATCAGGTGCAACAGATCTTCAAGTGAATACATCAATCAGTCTCTACTGATAACCTGTGGGAGCGAGCTTGCTCGCGATAGCGGACCAACAGTCAACTCAGGTGTTGAATGTTAGACCGTCATCGCGAGCAAGCTCGCTCCCACACTGGATCGGCGGTGAACAAGCCACGCGTGTCAACGCATTGATCATCACGGCGTACGGTTACGCCGGGCTTCAATGATGTTCGGCAACTGGGAAATCCGCCCCAGCAAACGACCCAACGCATCCAGCCCCGGAATCTCGATGGTCAGGGACATCAGCGCGGTGTTGTCCTCCTTGTTCGAGCGGGTGTTGACCGCCAGCACGTTGATTCGCTCGTTGAGCAATACCTGGGAAACGTCTCGCAGCAAACCGGACCGGTCGTAGGCACGGATGATGATGTCGACCGGATAGGTGAGCACCGGCACCGGGCCCCAGCTGACCTGGATGATCCGCTCCGGCTCGCGCCCGCCCAGTTGCAGCACCGAGGCGCAGTCCTGACGGTGAATGCTCACACCGCGGCCCTGGGTGATGTACCCAACGATCGCATCCCCCGGCAGCGGCTGGCAGCAGCCCGCCATCTGGGTCATCAGGTTGCCGACGCCCTGGATCTGGATATCGCCGCGCTTGCCCGGTTTGTAACCGGTGGCTTTACGCGGGATTAATTCCAGCTGTTCGCTGCCGCGTTCCGGCTCGACCAGTTGCTGCGCCAGGTTGACCAGTTGCGCCAGGCGCAAATCGCCGGCACCGAGTGCGGCGAACATGTCCTCGGCGGTCTTCATGTTGGCCTTTTCGGCCAGCTTGTCGAAATCCACCGCTGGCAGACCGAGGCGAGTGAGTTCGCGCTCGAGCAGGTTTTTACCGGCTGCGACGTTCTGATCCCGAGCCTGCAATTTGAACCAGTGAACGATCTTCGCCCGCGCTCGCGAGGTGGTGACGTAACCCAGGTTCGAGTTCAGCCAGTCACGGCTCGGAGTGCCGTGCTTGCTGGTGATGATCTCGACCTGTTCACCGGTTTGCAGGCTGTAGTTGAGCGGCACGATCCGCCCGTTGATCTTGGCGCCGCGGCAGTTATGACCGATTTCAGTGTGCACGCGGTAGGCGAAGTCCAACGGCGTCGCGCCTTTGGGCAAGTCGATGGCGTGACCGTCCGGGGTGAAGATGTAGACCCGGTCAGGTTCGATATCGACCCGCAGTTGTTCAGCCAGACCACCAATGTCGCCCAGCTCTTCGTGCCACTCGAGCACCTGCCGCAGCCAGGAGATTTTCTCTTCGTAGTGATTGGAACCGGATTTGACGTCGGTACCTTTGTAACGCCAGTGCGCGCAAACACCCAGCTCGGCTTCTTCGTGCATGGCGTGGGTGCGGATCTGTACTTCCAGCACCTTGCCCTCAGGCCCGATCACCGCTGTGTGCAAAGAGCGGTAGCCGTTCTCCTTGGGGTTGGCGATGTAGTCGTCGAACTCTTTCGGGATGTGGCGCCACAAGGTGTGGACGATGCCGAGCGCGGTGTAGCAGTCGCGCATCTCCGGCACCAGCACGCGCACGGCGCGCACGTCGTAGATCTGGCTGAACTCCAGACCCTTGCGCTGCATTTTGCGCCAGATCGAATAGATGTGTTTGGCCCGGCCGCTGATGTCGGCATCGACGCCCGTGGCGGTCAGCTCATTCTTCAACTGGCTCATCACATCGGCAATAAAACGCTCGCGATCCAGTCGCCGCTCGTGCAGCAACTTGGCAATCTGCTTGTACTGATCGGGCTCAAGGTAACGGAAGGACAGATCCTCCAGCTCCCACTTGATGTGACCGATACCGAGACGGTGGGCAAGCGGCGCATAAATGTCGAAGACTTCACGGGCCACGCGATTGCGCTTCTCGTCGTCGGCAGTTTTCACCGCACGGATCGCGCAGGTGCGCTCCGCCAGCTTGATCAGCGCGACGCGCACGTCGTCGACCATGGCCACCAGCATTTTGCGCAGGTTTTCCACCTGGCCCTGAGTACCCAGCACCAGGGATTGGCGGGGGCTGAGGCTGGCACTGATCGCCGCCATGCGCAGCACGCCATCGATCAGTTTGGCGACCACCGGACCGAAACGCTGGCTGACCGCCGGCAATTCAATCTGGCCTTCGCGCACGCCACGGTACAGGACCGCTGCGACCAACGAATCCTGATCGAGTTTGAGGTCGGCGAGAATCTCGGCGATCTCAAGGCCCGTACGAAAACTCGAAGTCCCTTCGGACCACAGGTTCTTCGCTGCATTGGCTTGTTGTTCGGAGGTACGAGCGAACTCGCACGCGTCTTTCAAGGCTTCGCGATCCAGTGCCGGATCGACACTGACCGCGTGATCGAGCCAAGCCTCGAGATTGATACTGCCGTCGGTGTTGATCGGCTGGTGTGCTCTCACCTGTACCATCTTGCTTACCTTCCCTACGACGCAGATTCAATGCGTCAAAATCGCTGACCTTCGTTGCCCGTGAGCCCACGCGGGGCTGGTGCGCGGCTGCACGGGCGGGCCAGTCGGACCAGACGAGCCTTCCTAGCTCGCTTCAAATAACGCCATGGCCTCGACATGCGCCGTCTGAGGAAACATATCGAGAATCCCGGCACGTTTTAACCGGTAGCCCTGCTTGACCAATTCAACCGTATCGCGCGCCAGCGTTGCAGGGTTGCACGACACGTACACCAACCGTTTGGCCCCCAGGGTTGCCAGTTTGCGCACGGCCTCGAAAGCACCGTCACGCGGAGGGTCCAAGAGTACCGCAGAAAAGCCTTCGCTGGCCCATTCGGCATCGGTCAAAGGCTTGGATAAATCGGCCTGAAAAAACCGTGCGTTATGCAGATTGTTGCTAGCGGCGTTCGCCGCAGCCCGATCGACCATCGCTTGCACACCTTCCACCGCCACAACTTCGCGAACCGCTTTGGCCAGCGGCAATGCGAAGTTACCCAACCCACAGAATAGATCGAGAACGCGATCATCGGCTGTCGGTTTCAGCCAGTCCAGTGCCTGGGCAATCATTGCCTCATTAACCCCGGCATTGACCTGGATGAAGTCACCCGGTCGGTACGCCAGGTCCAGATCCCATTGCTCGAGTCGATAGCCCAGCGACTGATCGGCCTCGACCGGTTGCGGTTCGCCGTCACCGTGCAGCCACAATTGGGCGTCGTGGAAAGCGCAGAAATCCTTGAGGATCGTCAAGTCGGCG
This sequence comes from Pseudomonas sp. IT-P253, assembly GCF_949768125.1. Taxonomy (NCBI): domain Bacteria; kingdom Pseudomonadati; phylum Pseudomonadota; class Gammaproteobacteria; order Pseudomonadales; family Pseudomonadaceae; genus Pseudomonas; species Pseudomonas sp. IT-P253. The sequence goes on from NZ_CATKPT010000010.1 coordinate 63,289, forward strand.
TCGGATAAGGGCGCCATGTGCCGCAGCAAAACCGCCAGCGATGAGCCGCTGAACAACTCCACATGACCCAGCGCCTGAGGCTTGCTTAAACGGCGGAGCATTTCCGGCAGGTGGGTCATGATCGGCTGCAAGGGCTGTACCAGCACTGGGCATTCGTTGATCGCAACGATGTCCTGACTGCCAGCAGCGCGGAAACCGACCTCGAGTTTTTTGGCTTTCATGTCCCAGCGCACCGCGATGCGGGCGCGACGACGATAGCCGAATTCCGGACCGCTCAACGGTGCGGCCCACGCTTCGGGCTCGACACCCGCGACCTTCGACAGTTGCTCGGCGAGCATGCGCTGTTTCAGCGCGAGTTGATCGTTGTGCGGCAGATGCTGCACGCTGCAACCACCACAGCGAGCGGCATGCGGGCACGGGGCCGGACGACGCAGCTCACTGGCCCGGAACACTCGCTCGGTGCGGGCCTCGACCACTTTGCCGTGAGCGCCCAACACGCGCGCCTCGACTTCTTCACCGGCCAATGCGCCGATGACGAACCAGGTGCGGCCTTCGAAAAACGCGATTCCACGACCGTCATTGGCCAGGCGCTCGATGCTCAAGCGCTGCTTTTTGCCGGTCGGAATTTGCGGGGCCTTGCTGCCACCGGTGGGCTGGAAGCGCAGGCCTCTCTCTTGCTTGGCCATCAGTTTGGCGCGTCGAAAATGCCGGTCGACAAGTAACGGTCGCCACGGTCGCAGATGATCGCGACGATCACCGCGTTTTCAACTTCTTTAGACAAGCGCAGCATCGCGGCCACGGCACCGCCCGAGGACACACCGCAGAAGATGCCTTCTTCGCGTGCCAGACGACGGGTCACGTCTTCGGCTTCGCTTTGCGCCATGTCGACGATCCGGTCCACGCGATCGGCCTGGTAAATCTTCGGCAGGTATTCCTGCGGCCAGCGACGGATGCCCGGAATGGCCGAGCCTTCCATCGGTTGCAGGCCGATGATCTGCACGTTTTCGTTCTGCTCTTTCAAGTAGCGCGAAACGCCCATGATGGTGCCGGTGGTGCCCATCGAACTGACGAAATGGGTGATGGTGCCCTCGGTCTGGCGCCAGATTTCCGGGCCGGTGGTGGTGTAGTGCGCTTGCGGGTTGTCCCCGTTGGCGAACTGATCCAGCACCTTGCCACGGCCTTCGGCTTCCATACGCTGGGCGAGGTCGCGGGCGCCTTCCATGCCTTCTTCCTGGGTGACCAGAATCAACTCGGCGCCATACGCCGTCATCGCGGCTTTGCGCTCGGCGCTGGAGTTGTCCGGCATGATCAGGATCATTTTGTAACCCTTGATCGCGGCGGCCATCGCCAGCGCGATCCCGGTATTGCCCGAGGTCGCTTCAATCAGCGTATCGCCGACGTGGATCTGCCCGCGCAATTCGGCACGGGTGATCATCGACAGCGCCGGACGGTCCTTGACCGAACCCGCCGGGTTATTCCCTTCGAGCTTGAGCAAAAGGGTGTTGCTGGTGGCGCCAGGCAGGCGCTGCAAACGGACCAGCGGAGTGTTGCCGACGCAATCGGCGATGGTTGGGTACTGCAAGGTCATGGCGTATTCGCAATCCAGACTGCGGGGGGGCCTATCATACCGGCAAACGTGCGCAGGCCATATCACGCAAAGTGTGGTGCTTATGGCTTATGGGAATAAGCCGGCTTTTCTGTGGTGGATGTGCGGTCCTCTTCGCGATCCGACTTGCCCGCGAAGGCCGTGACTCGGTCACTGCATCGTTCACCGCCCCCATCAGACATTTCCCGCAGACCGTAGCGACAGGCATGAACTAGTGCGCAACGATTTCCATGGATAGTCTTTTGTTATGCGCTCAGCGTTCAACCAAGGGGGACGCCCCTGCCAACAAATCGGTTACTACCTGCAACGAGCATAAACATGAAGATTGTTCTTGCGCTTTCTCTCGCGAGCCTGATTCTTGCAACCGGCCAGGTTTCTGCTGCATGCACTAATATTCTTAACACTTATAATGGCACCGTATCCGCCAACTCCTTTGTTATTGCACAGGGGCCGTTCACCATTACCAGTGTTAACGGATGTCGGCAGGCCAATATTTCTTCCAATATTACCGCCCTCGGCGTGGGCACTCCCCCGGAGCTATACATTGACAGACTAACAGGCTCAACCTGGACACAAGTCGCCGGTGGTTCTGGCAATACTGCTTCAGCACTTGGACCGCTGGGGACTTATAGGGTCCGCCATGTAAATAAACTTTCCGTCGACAGACAATATTCTGGCTCCACGCGTTACGCTCGATAAACAATGAGATTGCCGGTACCCGTCATTATTTTTCGGGCACTGGCTGACTTAGGCTTGAATGCTGACAGACAGATCGCTTCCAGCTGAATTGGCAAAAAAAGAGAGTGCATTTATAGCCTGATTGGCACCCAGCAACGCCCTCGTTATGATCTTGAATGACTCTTGCTGAGCGTACATAGGCCATGTGCGGGCGTATGCTTTATTATCACCCAGCATCTGATTAAACATGGCGATCGCATTATATTTAACGTCTTTTTCAGTTTGGCGACCATATTTATCAGTCGTCATATTCCCTGATATAAAAGCGCAGGCAACATGATCATCTATCAGATCAAGCTCACCGAGCCTTGATCCGATCCTTGCAAGTTCGTTAGTACTTATCGATGTAAAATCGCACCCCTTTATCAAGTCTTTCAATTCACCAATCAAAGACTCGCTTGTCAAACCCAATACCTCCGCAGCCTTCTCGCCATGGGTTATGGTATGAGCGTTTTTTGTCTCTCGAGGGTTTTTAATAACATAGGCATCAGCCTGCATTGACAAAACAGGCATTCTGATCAGAACGTTCATTGACGATACTCCTTGAGTTAGCCGCAAGTTGAATATCGACCATCCATTTAAAGTCTTGATAGCGGGCTGCTATTTTCAGAAACATCCTACTTAAACATCTTTTATCTCGTAGGACATATCCGCAGAAGATGTATGAATGTATTAAGACAATGTTTTTTTACATCCATTCTCCGCATCCGAAACGCTCAGATCAGCCCCTTTCATCAGCGGCACTCAATACATAACCTTTGCCCCACACCGTGCGTACTTCCCACTCGGTGTAGCCGATGCCTTTGAGTTTTCGACGGATCTGGCTGATGTGCATGTCCAGGCTACGGTCGTGGGCCGCATAACCGCGTTGCAGCACATGCTGATAAAGGAACGCCTTGCTCAAGACTTCATCACCGTTACGATTCAGCGTATCCAGCAGTCGATACTCGCTGCGGGTCAGACCCGCAGCGTGCTTGCCATACCAGACATCACCGCGTTCATCATCAAAACGCAGGCTGTGCGCCGAAGTTGCAATCGGTGCCGGCGCTGGACGGCGATCGAGTGCCACGCGTCGCAGGATGGCTTCTATGCGCACCCGCAACTCCACCATGCTGAACGGTTTGGGCAAATAATCATCGGCGCCCAGGCGAAAGCCGTTGATGCGATCCGACTCGGCACCGAGCGCCGACATCAGCAATACCGGGGTTGAATGGCTTTTGCGCAGCGCTGTCAGTACCGAAAGACCATCCAACCCTGGCAGTAGAATATCCATCAGCACGACATCGAAAGCCTGCTGCCGGGCAATGGCCAGCCCTTCCTGCCCGTTCCGACACCACGTCACCTGAAAGCCACAGCCCCCCAGATACTCACGGACATAAGCACCCAGTACGAGGTCGTCTTCGATGGAAAGAATGCGGGGATGTCCAACAGGGATGGGAGTCATGACTATCTGCAAATAATTCTCAATCAGAGATTATTCAAGATTGCTTCGCCAGCGGCAACCCAAGGTTTGCCAGCAAGGTAAAAGTGCTGGAACGATCGACGGACGACGACATCAATTTACGAAGATTGCCCGCAAGCAAATCGCTACACTGCGCAGGTGGTGCGTGCTGGACGTGCGCGCAGGTCATTAATAGCGGGATGCAGGAGAGATGCGTGCTCAAGAAACTGGGAATTAAAGGCCGCGTGCTGTTGCTGACCCTGTTGCCAACCAGCTTGATGGCGTTGGTTCTGGGCGGCTATTTCACCTGGATGCAGCAGTCCGACCTGCAAACCCAGCTCATGCAGCGCGGCGAAATGATCGCCGAACAGCTGGCGCCCCTGGTGGCCCCGGCCCTGGGTCACAAGGACGCTGACCTGCTGGAGCGCATCGCCACCCAATCCCTGGAGACGCCCGACGTGCGCGCGGTGACCTTCCTCGCCCCGGACCGAACCCCTCTGGCCCATGCCGGCCCCACCATGCTCAATCAGGCCCCGCAGGGCGATGGTTCGCAGATGCTGCGCCGCAGTGGCAACGATGCGACGCGTTATCTGCTGCCGGTGTTCGGCAAGCACCGCAACCTGGCCGGCGACTTGATTCCCGATGAGGCCGACCGCTTGCTGGGTTGGGTAGAAGTCGAATTGTCCCACAACGGCATGCTGCTGCGCGGCTACCGCAGCCTGTTCGCCAGCCTGCTGTTAATCGGCGCGGGCCTGGCCGGTGCCGCGCTGCTGGCATTGCGTATGGGCCGCACGATCAACCGGCCGATCAGCCAGATCAAACAGGCCGTATCGCATCTCAAGGACGGTCATCTGGAAACCCGCCTGCCGCCACTCGGCAGTCAGGAGCTGGATGAACTGGCGTCCGGCATCAATCGCATGGCCGGCACGCTGCAAAACGCTCAGGAAGAACTGCAGCACAGCGTTGATCAGGCCACCGAAGATGTGCGCCAGAACCTGGAAACCATCGAGATCCAGAACATCGAGCTCGACCTGGCGCGCAAGGAAGCGCTGGAGGCGAGCCGGATCAAATCCGAGTTTCTGGCCAACATGAGCCATGAAATCCGCACGCCGCTCAACGGCATTCTCGGCTTCACGCATCTGCTGCAAAAAAGCGAACTGACCCCGCGCCAGCTCGATTATCTGGGCACCATCGAAAAATCCGCCGACAGCTTGCTGGGGATTATCAACGAGATCCTCGACTTCTCGAAAATCGAGGCCGGCAAACTGGTGCTCGACCATATTCCGTTCAACTTGCGTGACCTGCTCCAGGACACCCTGACCATCCTCGCCCCCGCCGCCCACGCCAAGCAGCTGGAGTTGGTGAGCCTGGTTTACCGCGATACGCCGTTGTCGCTGGTGGGTGATCCGCTGCGGCTCAAGCAGATCCTCACCAATCTTGTGAGCAACGCCATCAAGTTCACTCGTGAAGGCACCATCGTCGCACGGGCCATGCTTGAAGAAGACCATGAAGACAGCGTGCAGCTGCGCATCAGCATTCAGGACACCGGCATTGGCCTGTCGAACCAGGACGTGCGCGCGCTGTTCCAGGCGTTCAGTCAGGCCGACAATTCGCTGTCCCGACAACCCGGAGGCACCGGTCTGGGGCTGGTGATTTCCAAGCGACTGATCGAGCAGATGGGTGGCGAGATCGGCGTCGACAGCACGCCGGGTGAAGGCTCGGAGTTCTGGATCAGTTTGAGCCTGCCCAAAACCCGCGACGATGCCGAAGACCTGCCCGGCCCCCCGCTGCTCGGACGCCGGGTGGCAGTGCTGGAAAACCATGAACTGGCCCGTCAGGCGTTGCAGCATCAACTGGAAGACTGCGGCCTCGTCGTCACCCCGTTCAATACCCTGGAAAGCTTGGCCAATGGCGTGACCGGCGCGCATCAGACCGACCAGGCAATCGACCTGGCGGTGCTCGGCATCACCAGCAACGACATGCCGCCGGAGCGCCTCAACCAACATATCTGGGACCTCGAACACCTGGGTTGCAAAGTGCTGGTGCTGTGCCCGACCACTGAACAGACGCTGTTCCACCTCTCGGTGCCGAACCCTCACAGCCAGCTTCAATCCAAACCGGCCTGCACCCGAAAGCTACGTCGAGCCTTGTCCGATCTGGTCAACCCGCGCCAGCAGCGCAGCGCCCCCGGCGAACCCGTGTCGAGCCGTGCACCGAAAGTGCTTTGCGTCGACGACAACCCGGCCAACCTGTTGCTGGTGCAAACCCTGCTGGAAGACATGGGCGCCAAGGTACTGGCGGTGGAAAGCGGTTACGCCGCGGTCAAAGCAGTGCAGAGCGAGACGTTCGACCTGGTGTTGATGGATGTGCAAATGCCAGGCATGGATGGCCGCCAGAGCACCGAAGCAATCCGTCAGTGGGAAAGCGAGCGCCATTGCACGCCGCTGCCCATCGTCGCCCTCACCGCCCACGCCATGGCCAACGAAAAGCGTGCACTGCTGCAAAGCGGCATGGACGACTACCTGACCAAACCGATCAGCGAGCGGCAACTGGCGCAAGTGGTCTTGAAGTGGAGCGGCCTGGCACTGCGTAATCAGGGGCCAGAGCGGGCCGACGACCGCCACATCGGTACGCTGGAATTGCAGGTACTCGATCACGAAGAAGGTTTGCGCCTGGCCGCCGGCAAAGCCGATCTGGCGGCGGACATGCTGGCAATGTTGCTCGCCTCGCTGGAGGCCGATCGTGAAGCCATCCGCTTTGCCCGCGATACCGACGATCACAACGCCTTGATAGAACGCGTGCATCGCTTGCACGGCGCGACCCGTTATTGCGGGGTGCCGCAACTGCGTGCCGCCTGCCAGCGCAGTGAAACGCTGCTCAAGCAACAAGACCCGAGAGCCTACAGCGCACTTGAGGAACTCGACCGGGCCATCAATCGTCTGGCCGCCCAGGCCCGCATCAACGCTTGATGTAGCCTTTGTAGGAGCGAGCTTGCTCGCGAAAGACCTGAGAGCGACACGTTTATCCAACATGAACGCGTTATCGTTAACGTCTTTCGCGAGCAAGCTCGCTCCTACAGGCGAACGCACGTCAGACGTGAATTTTCCAGGAGGACAGCATGCGCACGATTCTTTTCAGCAGCCAGACTTACGACCGCGACAGTTTTCTAGCGGCTGACCTGCCCCCCGGCATCGAGCTGCACTTTCAATCGGCCCGACTGAGCCTCGATACGGTGGCGTTGGCTGCGCATCACGAAGTGGTTTGCGCCTTCATCAATGATGACCTCAGCGCACCCGTGCTCGAACGCCTGGCCGCTGGCGGCACGCGCCTGATCGCCCTGCGCTCGGCCGGTTACAACCATGTTGACCTGGCGGTGGCAAAGCGCCTGGGGCTGGCGATTGTTCGGGTTCCGGCCTATTCACCGCACGCCGTGGCCGAACATGCGGTGGCGCTGATCCTGGCACTCAACCGCCGTCTGCATCGCGCCTACAATCGCACCCGCGAAGGGGATTTCAGCCTCCATGGGTTGACTGGCTTCGACCTGGCAGGCAAAACCGTCGGCGTGGTGGGCACCGGCCAGATCGGCGCCACATTCGCGAAAATAATGAATGGATTCGGCTGCAGGTTGCTGGCTTATGACCCCTGCCCCAACCCGCAAGTCGAGGCCCTTGGCGCTCGTTACCTGAGCCTGCCGGAACTGCTGGCCGAGTCGCAGATCATCAGCCTGCACTGCCCGCTCAATGAACAGAGCAAACACTTGATCAACCGCGAGTCACTGGCGCACATGCAGCCCGGCGCGATGTTGATCAACACCGGGCGTGGCGGTCTGGTGGACACACCGGCGCTGATTGACGCGTTGAAGGATGGCCAATTGGGTTATCTGGGACTGGATGTGTATGAAGAGGAGGCGCAACTGTTCTTCGAGGACCGTTCCGACTTGCCGCTGCAGGACGATGTGCTGGCGCGACTGCTGACCTTTCCAAACGTGATCGTGACAGCTCACCAGGCGTTCCTGACCCGCGAAGCGCTGGGCGCCATTGCCACGACCACCTTGCAAAACATTGCGGCCTGGGCGGCGGGTGCACCGGCGAATCTGGTCAAGGACGACTGAACCAGATCGAAGGTCATCTGCCCGCGCCATGCTGCGTTGATGTCCGTGCTAGCATGCCGCGCATATTTGGAGGACCCATGGTCGAACACGATTTCCGCTATACCCTGATGAACCCGCAACACACCCTCACCGAATGCCGCGCCCTGGTGCCGGGGCGTTATCAAGTCACCGGCAACGGCGGCTCGATTCGTAATAACGACGTGTTGGTAGTGACCCTTAAAGGCAGCAAGGACTTGTCCATGCGCCTGACCGTCGAAACGGTTCGGCACTTGATCAACCCGCCCGGCCAATGGGTTGCGGTGGCGAGTGGTCCGGTGTTCGGCGAATTGGCAATCCACACCTGGAAAGTCAATTGCGACCGTTGCGCCAAAGAGCTGAGTTTCGAGTTCGCGGTCGACGCCAAGCTGGGTAACAAGGCTGAAAGGCCTGCCGCCAACGTGCGTGTTGCCGAATTGGGCTGGACCACCGTTGGCGAGAAACACCTGTGCCCGAAATGCCAGGAGCCTGCGTGATGAAACACCTCGCTCTGACCGTAATGGTTGGCGCCAGCCTGCTGGGCTGCGCCGCTACGCCTGCGCAGTTGCAACAGAACCGCAGCTACATTCTGGAGTGGATCGGCGAGCGTCCATTGATGGACTACAGCCACCTGACCATCACCCTCGGTGAAGATGGTCGGGCGTATGGCAATGGCGGCTGCAACCACTGGTTTGCGCCGTACACTTTGGAAGGCGGCAAATTGAGCTTCGGCAAGATCGGCAGCACCCGCAAGCTGTGTGCGCCTGCTTTGATGGAACAGGAAAAGCGTTTCTTGCAGGCGCTGGAAAACGTGCAGCGCTGGGACGTTTCACCGATCGACCAGATGCGCTTCTGGCCGGCCGAAGGCAAGCCGTTGCGTTGGTGGCTTGAAGAGGGTTAATGATCACACCACCATTTTGTAGCAGCTGGCGCAGCCTGCGTTCGGCTGCGTAGCAGTCGTGAAACCTGTGCTCGCGGATTACCTGAAACACCGCATCGCCTGATTTCACGACTGCTACGCAGCCGAACGCAGGCTGCGCCAGCTGCTACAGATCGTGTTACGGCTTACAGATTCATCTCAATTCTTCGCCTGCAACGCCTCAAGCTTCGCCATCACCCCCGCCGCCGTCTGTTCGCCCATCAACTGGTCCCGCACCTTGCCTTTGTTATCGATGATGTAGGTCACCGGCAACACCTCGCTGTGCGGCAACTCAAACAGATCGGCCGGATCCTGCGCCAGCACAGTGAACGTAATCCCCAGTTTCTCACTGGCGATTTTTAGTTCGTCACCCTGCACATTGTCGAAGTTGACCCCGAACACACCGATCTTCCTGTCCTTGAGTTGATCGGCCAACGCGTTCAACTGCGGTACTTCTGTCCGGCATGGCCCACACCATTCGGCCCAGTAATTGAGCACCAGCCACTGTTTGTCCAGGCGTTCGGCGGCGACTTTGTGGCCATTCTGATCAGTGCCATAGTCATTGCCACAGCCCCCCAGCATCAACGCCCCGATAATCGCCAATGCCACTGCCAGTCGTCTTGCCATGTCGTGATCCTTGTTCAAATTTGAATGCGCCTGCGACCCATCGCCTCCCAAGGTTCTGGATTGCGCGCTGCCCAGTTAGAATAGCCGTCACTTTCCGCAAGATGCGACCCGCACATGACCGATCTGACGCTTTATCACAATCCGCGCTGCTCGAAATCCCGCGGTGCGCTTGAACTGCTCGAAGCCCGTGGCCTGGCCCCGACCGTGGTCCGCTACCTCGACACCCCGCTGGACACCAGTCAAATCCAGAGCTTGCTGACCAAGCTCGGCATCAGCGCCCGGCAACTGCTGCGTACCGGTGAGGACGAATACAAGACCCTCAACCTGGCCGACGCCAGCCTGAGCGAAGCGCAACTGATCGCGGCCATCGCCGCTCACCCGAAACTCATGGAGCGACCGATTCTTGAAGTCGGCGACAAGGCCATCATCGGCCGGCCGCCGGAGAGTGTGCTGGAGTTGCTACCGTGAGTGCGCCGTACATTCTGGTGTTGTATTACAGCCGCAGCGGCTCGACCAATGAAATGGCCCGGCAGATAGCCCGTGGTGTCGAGCAGGCCGGAATGGAAGCGCGCCTGCGCACGGTGCCGCCGATTTCGACCGAGTGCGAAGCCGTGTCGCCGGATATCCCTGACGAAGGCGCGCTGTACGCCAGCCTCGACGACCTGAAGAATTGCGCAGGCCTGGCCATGGGCAGCCCGACCCGCTTTGGCAATATGGCGGCGCCGCTCAAGTATTTTCTCGACGGTACCAGCAACCTGTGGCTGACCGGCGCGCTGGTGGGCAAGCCCGCCGGCGTGTTCACCTCCACCGCGAGCCTGCACGGCGGCCAGGAAACCACACTGCTGTCGATGATGTTGCCGCTGCTGCACCACGGCATGTTGATCACCGGTCTGCCTTACAGCGAGTCGGCCCTGCTGGAAACCCGTGGCGGCGGCACGCCTTACGGCGCCAGCCATCACGCCGGGGCCGATGGCAAAAGCGGTTTGAATGAACATGAAGTGGCGCTGTGCCGGGCCTTGGGTCTGCGCTTGGCGAAGACTGCGCAACAGTTGGGGAACTGACGTGGCCAAGAAGCCGAAGATTCTGCCCTCCATCGAATGGCTCGAACCCCGGGTTCGGGCGATGCGCGTTATCAGCCTGCTGTGCTTTTTAGCGCTGGTGGGATTGCTCTGCGTCTATTACCTGGTGGTCGCCGACCTGCATGGCGCCCGGCCGTGGGTGATTTTGCTGATCGAACTGGTGCCGCTGCTGTTGCTGGCGCCAGGGATGATTATCGGCAGCGCCCGTGGGCATTCGTGGATGTGTTTTGTGGTGAACCTGTATTTCATCAAGGGCGCATTGGCCGCGTATGACCCGAACCGGCAGTGGTTCGGGCTGCTTGAGATGGGCGCGAGCCTGGCGGTGTTTTGCTCGGCGTTGTTGTATGTGCGGTGGCGGTTTCAGTTGAATCGTAAGTTGGCGGGTGAAGGCGAAACCTCCGTCGCCTGATATACCGCCATCGCGAGCAAGCTCGCTCCCACAGGGGTTTTGTATATACCGCAGCCAATGTGGGAGCGAGCTTGCTCGCGATGCAGGCGACTCGGTCTCAATGATTGACGGTATAAGCCAGCATCATCGAAATCTGGCTCATCGGCCGCCCACCGCTTTGTTCATGCCACTGATTGAACACGCCCTGGACCGTGGCCAGATCGCGCAAACTGGTCGGCACCTTGTCGACAATTTTCTGCGCATTCAACGCCGCTACCACGTCATAGCTCGGCACAAAGGTGTCTTTGCCGACCATCCGCAAGAAGCGCGGCGCCGACAACCCACCCAGTTGATGGCCGCGCTTTTTCAAGTACGTCCACAACCCAACGATATCCGTCACCGGCCAATCGGCGATCAACGCGCCGAAGCTGCCCTTCTCATGCGCCACGTCCAGCACGAACTGCGCATTGCGCGGCACACTTTTGAGCTTGCCCAGGTGGCGGATGATCCGCGCATCCTGCATCAGGCGCTCCAGGTGCTCGGCGCTCATCAGCACGACTTTTTCCGGGTCGAACTTGAAAAACACTTCTTCGAACGCTGGCCATTTCGCATCCACCAGACTGTGCTTGAGCCCGGCACGGAACACGCGCAGGGCCATGGTCGAGAGGTAGCGATCGTCGCTGATCTTGCGCAATTGCGCCGGGGTCTTGGGAACGGGCAGATGGGCTTCCAGTTCAGCCGCCGAACCGAAACGGTTCAGACAGTATTCATGCAGCCACTTGTAATCACGCATGCCCTCTCCTGAGGAATGAAATGAAAAACCTGTGGGAGCGAGCCTGCTCGCTCCCACAGGTTGTTTAGAGATTTACTACGTTGACGAACCGCGACGCGGCGGTTTCGTCGATGCGCAGGTTGGTGAAGTCGAACAGGTTACGGTCCGCCAGTTGCGACGGAATCACGTTCTGCAAGCTGCGGAAAATACTCTCGGTACGGCCCGGGGTCTTGCGCTCCCACTCCTGCAGCATGTCTTTGACCACCTGACGTTGCAGGTTTTCCTGAGAACCACAGAGGTTGCACGGGATGATCGGGAATTGCTTGAGGTCCGAGTAGGCCTGGATGTCTTTTTCGTTGCAGTAGGCCAACGGGCGGATCACCACGTTGCGACCGTCATCGGCGCGCAGTTTCGGCGGCATGGCCTTCAGCGAGCCGTTGAAGAACATGTTGAGGAAGAACGTCTCGACGATATCGTCGCGATGGTGGCCGAGGGCCATTTTGGTCGCGCCGATTTCGTCGGCAAAGGTGTAGAGCGTGCCGCGACGCAAGCGCGAACACAGCGAACAGGTGGTCTTGCCTTCCGGGATCAGCTCCTTGACCACCGAATAGGTGTCTTTCTCGACAATGTGGTACTCGATGCCCAGCCCCTTGAGGTAAGCCGGCAGCACGTCTTCGGGAAAACCTGGCTGCTTCTGGTCCATGTTCACGGCCACGATGTCGAACTTGATCGGAGCGACCTTCTGCAAATGCATCAGCACGTCGAGCATGGTGTAGCTGTCCTTGCCACCCGACAGGCAGACCATGACCTTGTCGCCGTCTTCAATCATGTTGAAATCGGCAATAGCCTCACCGGCCTGGCGGCGAAGGCGCTTTTGCAGTTTGTTCTGGTTGACCGTAAGAGTGCCCATGACGCGAATCCGTGAGGTGTGACGAAAGGTCGGCATTTTACGCAAAAAACACCACGTGGGCGAAGTCCCCCCGCCCCCCAGATCCTGCAGCGATTAGCGCTGTCTTTTACAGCGCGATTTGCTCTAAGCCCTATCACCTGCGCCGGTAAGTCCTTTCTATACTGCGACATAAGGTCGCACACATATCCAGACCTATTACTTACTTGGCCACTTTGGTCCGTAAGCGCTCCACTGGGGGGCGACGGTAAAAACAAGAGGAGTGACTGGCATGATCCATCACGTAGTGGGGCTGTTCACCCACCCTGACCAAGAATGGAAAGAGATTCGTGGCGATCAGGAAGAAAGCATCAGCCACATGTACCTGACGCACACGTTGATTCTGGCGGCGATCCCTGCGGTGTCGGCGTTTATCGGCACCACACAGGTCGGCTGGGTCATTGGGAGCCGAGCGCCGGTCATGTTGACCCAGGAAAGCGCGCTATGGATGACGATCATGTCCTACGTGGCAATGCTCGGTGGTGTCGCGGTGATGGGCGCATTCATCCACTGGATGGCCCGTACTTATGACGCCAATCCAAGCCTGGCACGCTGCGTTGCGTTTGCGACCTATACCGCAACCCCGCTGTTCATTGGCGGCCTTGCGGCACTTTACCCACATATGTGGTTGGGGATGGTCGTCGGGACAGCAGCTATCTGCTACACGGTTTACCTGTTGTATGTGGGGCTGCCGACATTCATGAACATTCCATCTGACGAGGGATTCCTGTTTTCAAGTTCGGTGCTCGCCGTCGGCCTGGTGGTGCTGGTCGCTATCATGGCATTCACGGTTATTGTCTGGGGACTCGGCGTGGGGCCTGTCTATACGAACTAGCAACATTCCACCCAAAAACTAGATCTGCCAACACAGGCCGCCGCAAGGCGGCCTTCTAATTTTTCGGAACCGTATACAGCGACGACCATTCGGCGCCTCGGCGATTCGCAAGGCCCCGGGGTTGCGGCATACTCGACGTCTCTGGAGATCCATCAAGCATGCCCGAGCAACTCAATACCCGCGTCGAAGACTGTTACCTGCAAGCCGAATCATTTTTCAAACGACCTTTCAAACGCCCCGTGGTGAGCCTCAAGCTGCGCGGGCAAAAAGCCGGTGTCGCGCATTTGCACGAGAACCTGCTGCGCTTCAATCCGCAGCTGTACCGGGAAAACTCCGAAGACTTCCTCAAGCAGACCGTAGCCCATGAAGTCGCGCACCTGATCGCCCATCAACTGTTCGGCGACCGTATCCAGCCCCATGGCGAAGAGTGGCAGTTGATCATGCGCGGCGTGTATGAACTGCCGCCCAATCGTTGCCATACCTATGACGTCAAACGTCGCAGGGTGACTCGCTACATCTACAAATGCCCATGCGCCGACAGTGATTTCCCGTTTTCGGCGCAGCGTCATGGTTTGGTGCGGCAGGGACGGCGGTATTTGTGCCGCCGATGCCGCAGCACATTGGTGTTCAGTGGGGAGATGCGGGTCGAGTGATCGGTTTTTGGGTGTTTGATCTGGCCCCATCGCGAGCAAGCTCGCTCCCACACTGGATGTATGTCGCGCCAAAAATCCCCTGTGGGAGCGAGCTTGCTCGCGAAGGGTCCCTAAAACCCACTACACAACCACCTTGGCACGCCGCAATTCTGCAATCCGCTCAGCACTAAACCCCAACTCCCCCAACACCTGATCTGTATGCTCCCCCACCGCCGCACCGGTATGCCGCGGTTCAGGCAACCCAGCAGAAAATTTCAACGGACACGCCATCTGCGCCTGAGTCGTCCCGTCACCCCAGGGCACCTCGGTCACCAACGCCCGCGCCTTCAAATGCGGATGCCTCACCGCCTCGCCTACACTCAACACCGGCTCGACACACGCATCGACCCCGGCAAACAACGTGCACAGTTCGGCAAAGTCATGCCTCTCGAATTCGATTTTCAGCTCATTCTTCAGCGCCTGTTGCTGCTCGGGTTTGGGCGACAAGCCCTGGGCCGCCAGTTCCGGCCGCCCCAACGCCGTGCACAGTTGCTGCATAAATGCCGGCTCCAGGCTGCCCACCGACAACCAGCGCCCATCCCGCGAACGGTAATAGTCGTAGAAACTGCCGCCATTGAGCATCTGCTCTTCCCTGCCCGGCTCCTCGCCACAGGCCAGATACCCTGCGCCAGCCATGGCGTTCAGGCTGAAAGCGCAGTCGGTCATGCTGACGTCCAGGTGCTGCCCCTGCCCGGTGTGCTGCCGGGCGATAACCGCCGCCAACAGGCCGATGACCCCGTGCAACGAGCCACCGGCAATATCCGCCACCTGCATCCCCAAAGGCAGCGGCCCACTGTCGGCGCGGCCGGTGTAGCTCGCCAGCCCCGCGAGCGCCAGGTAGTTGATGTCATGGCCGGCGCGGTCCTTGTAGGGGCCGGTCTGCCCGTAACCGGTGATCGAAACGTAGATCAGCTTCGGATTGATTGCCTTCAAGGCTTCATAGCCCAGGCCCAGTCGCTCCATTACGCCGGGGCGGAACTGCTCCAGCACGATGTCGTGGTCCTTGAGCAACTGCTTGACCACTTCCAGCGCTTCAGGTTGCTTGAGATCCAGCGCGAGGCTGCGCTTGTTGCGATTGAGGTAGGCATGGCTGACGGAGACGCCCCGATCGTGCGGGGGCAGCACTCGCAACAGATCCATGCGGGTCGGTGACTCGATGCGCAAGACCTCGGCGCCCATGTCCGCCAGCAACAACGAGGCGAACGGCCCCGGCAGCAGTGTCGAGAAATCCAGAACCTTGAGTGATGCCAGTGGACCGAGCATGAGCGTTCTCCCTAAACAATGCCCCCAGCCTAGGCAGCCGGCGGCCTCGCAGCAATCACCTTATGCGTCAGATGCGCTGACCGTTGCGCTCGAATCGCAGGCAAAAAAAACCCGCCGAAGCGGGTTTTTTCATGACAGCGAGTGTTACTTGACGTTGCTCGGGGTTGGGCCTTCGGCCACACCCAGGTCGTCTTCAGCGCGCTCGTCGGAAATACCGCGACCGCCGGAAGCCAGTTCCGCATGCATCACGTCAACGTCCAGTTCCTTGACCCACTTGGCTACCACCAGGGTGGCAACCGCGTTACCGACCAGATTGGTCAGCGCACGGGCTTCAGACATGAAACGGTCGATCCCGAGGATCAGCGCCAGACCGGCCACCGGCAAGTGACCCACGGCAGACAGGGTGGCCGCCAGCACAATGAAGCCGCTACCGGTCACGCCAGCAGCGCCTTTGGAGGACAGCAGCAACACCACCAGCAGCGTGATCTGGTGAGTGATGTCCATGTGGGTGTCGGTCGCCTGAGCGATGAACACGGCCGCCATGGTCAGGTAGATCGCCGTACCGTCCAGGTTGAACGAGTAACCGGTCGGGATCACCAGGCCTACCACGGATTTCTTCGCACCCAGACGCTCCATCTTGATCAGCATGCGTGGCAGCACCGATTCCGACGAAGAAGTCCCCAGCACAATCAGCAGTTCTTCACGGATGTAGCGAATCACTTTCAGCACGCTGAAGCCGTGAGCGCGAGCGATAGCGCCCAGCACAACGAGCACGAACACCAGGCAAGTGATGTAGAAGCACGCCATCAACTGACCCAGTTGCACCAGCGAACCAACACCGTACGCACCGATGGTGAACGCCATGGCGCCCAAGGCACCGAGTGGCGCGAGCTTCATGATCATGTTGATGATGTTGAACATCACGTGAGCGAAGCGATCGATGAAGTCCAGGATCGGCTTGCCGTAGGCACCCAGGCGATGCAGGGCGAAACCGAAGATCACCGAGAACATCAGCACTTGAAGGATGTCACCGGTCGCGAACGCGCCGATGATGGTGTTCGGGATGATGTTCAACAGAAAGCCAATGACGCTTTGATCAGCACCGGCTGCGACATACTGAGCGACTTTGGAGGCATCCAGGGTCGTCACGTCGATGTGCATGCCGGCACCCGGTTGCACGACGTTGACCACCACCAGGCCCACCAGCAGGGCGATGGTCGAAACGATTTCGAAGTAGAGCAGCGCGTAACCGCCCGTCTTGCCGACCGATTTCATGCTCTGCATGCCTGCAATACCGCTGACGACGGTGCAGAAGATGATCGGGGCGATGATCATTTTGATCAGCTTGATGAACCCGTCACCCAGCGGCTTGAGGGCCACACCGGTCTGCGGGTAGAAGTGACCGACCAGGATGCCGATGGCGATGGCAACGATCACCTGAAAATACAGGGATTTGTACAGTGGCTGACGAGTCGTCATTGCAAAGTTCCTCAAGAGTGCCCGCCGACAACATCCATCTGTTGTCCCTGACACCTGAATTGCGAACCCTCCTGCACTGGAGGGATTTGTTTTTCGAGCTGCGCGTGGCAAGCATCTGCTCGTTGTATCGCAAGGCCCGTGCCACCTTTGCCGAACTGCCTGCAAGCCTTTCGACATCAAGGGTTACAGCTTATTCCTTGTAACCGACCGGTGACTGCACAGTGGCGGATTTCCGCCTATCCGCCAAAACACCTCCTGCAATTTGGCGGATATCCGCCTTGTTCATCACCAGACACCACGTCTACTATCCGCCATTCAATGGACGGACCTGCCTGCTATGCGCGAACGCACCATCGCCAGTCATTTCGCCCGTGCAGCCCTCGGTGGCGCGCGCCGGCTGGGATACGACTATTCAAATCTTCTGCAACAACTCGGCATCAGTCCCGAATGGCTGGATGAGCCGCGTGCGCGAATTGCCCCTGAGCAGTTCACCCGATTGATCCAGGGGTTGTGGCTGGCGCTCGACGACGAATACCTTGGCTTCGGCCCGGCCCCGAGCAAAACCGGCAGCTTCGCGATGATGTGCCACGCCCTGATCCACTGCCGCAATCTGGATAAAGCGCTCCATCGCGGCTTATTGTTTTATAGCCTATTCCCCGAGGGGCCGCGTCTGGCCCTGACCCGTGAAGAGGAAATGGTCCGCCTCAGCCTGGACGATTCGCAGTTTTGCGACCCCGACCATTTCCTCACCGAAAGCCAGCTGATGGTGTGGCATCGCCTCGCCAGCTGGCTGATCGGCCAGCGAATACGTCTGGAACAGGCCACCTTCAGCTACCCGAAGCCTGAGCATGGCGCCGAATACGATTTGCTGTTTCCTTGCCCGATGGTGTTTTCCGAAGTAAAGAGCACGACGGCGCAGAGCAGCCTGCTGTTTCACCGTCGCTACCTGGACATGCCGTTGTTACAGGATGAGCGGACCCTCAAGCATTTCCTCGAACGCTCGCCCGCCGACCTGTTGGCCCGCCCGGATGACGGCGATAGCCTGAGCAGCCAGTTGCGGCGCCTGCTTAGCCGCGACAGTTCACGCTGGCCGGATCTTGAAGCGGTGGCCGCGCACCTGCACATCAGCCCGCAGACCTTGCGCCGGCATCTGCGGGAAGAGGGTTCAAGTTTTCAGGCGTTGAAGGATCAGTTACGCCGGGACATTGCGATTTATCACTTGGGGCGTGCCGACCTGTCATTGCAACAGATTGCCGAGCAGTTAGGGTTTTCCGAGCCTTCGGCGTTTCACCGGGCGTTCAAGAAGTGGACCGGATTGACGCCAGGGGCTTATCGCGCCCAGGAGAAGTGAGTTTTTTGTGGTGAATTGACTGGCTCCTTCGCGAGCAGGCTCGCGAAGAGGCCGGCAAACCCACCATCAAACCACCGGAAAATGAATCCGGAACGCCGCCCCGCCCATGGGCGAATCTCCCAGGGTCAGTTTCGCGCTGTAGCTCTCGATGATGTCCTTGACCACCGCCAAGCCAATCCCCTGCCCCGGATGCTGACGATCAAGCCTTTCGCCGCGCTGAAGTATCCGCACACGCTGGTCCGGTGGCACACCGGGCCCATCATCCTCGACACACAACTCGACGGCGCTGAGCGTCTCACGCACGCTGATGCGCACTTCGCCCAGGCACAGGCGATAGGCGTTTTCCAGCAGGTTGCCCATCATCTCCAGCAAGGCGCCCTGCTCGATCGGCACGTAACACGGATCCGGCAGATCGAAAGCCACCCGCACGCGTTTGTCGCGATACACCTTGTCCAGCGTGTCGCAGAGGCTTTTCAGCACCGGCTGCAAGCGTACCTGATGGCGCACCAGGCCACTTTTGCGCAGGCTGGCGCGTTGCAACTGATAGCTGATTTGTTGGCTCATGCGCTCGATCTGGGTTTGCAGCATCCAGGCTTGATCGCGATTTTCGGGGTGCTGAGCCATGTCCTCGCTGACGCCTTGTAACACCGTCAACGGCGTTTTCAGGCTGTGAGCCAGGTCATCCAATGAATCACGGTAACGGCTGCGTTGCTCGCGCTCGCTGTGCAGCAAGCGGTTGAGGGAACCGGTCAGGCGCAGCAGTTCGCGCGGGTGTTGTTCACTGAGGCTTTCGCGGGTGCCGTTTTCAATCTCGTCGAGTTCCTGACTCAGCCGGCGCAACGCCTGCAAGCCCCAGGTCAGGCCGATCCACAGCAACGCCAGCAGCACCAGCAAGGCTGCGCCAAACCCCAGATAGAGATTTTCCCGCAAACCTGCGAGGGTAGCTTCGTACTCACGCACCGGTTGCAACGCGACGATGCTGAACGCCGCACTTTTTCCGCCCAGCAGTTTGACCTCGACGTCATAGACAAAGAATTCCTGGCCATTGGCCTCGCGAATCCTCGCAAACTCGTTACCGCGTCCGTCGTAACGCGGTTTGTAATTGATGTTCTCTTCCTGGGTGCCTTTCGAGCGCCAGACCAGCTGGCCTTCGCGGTCGTAGATGTAGCCGAGCAAACGGCTGTCGGTCAGGTTGAAGCGTTCATCGGGCAATTGCGTCGGCATCTGCAATTGATTGTTCTCCACCCGGGCGGCGGAGATCAGCGTGGTGACATCCGACGCCAGGCGCTGCTCGATCGAATCCTGCAACGCCAGGCTGAACGCGCCCTGCATCGCCGGTAGCAACGCCAACATGAACAACACCGCCAGGAGGGTGGCGGCGAGCATCAAACGAACGCGAAGAGAACGAATCAAGTGCAGCGCTCGTTGAACAGGTAGCCGAGGCCGCGCACGGTATCGATCGGCTTGAATCCGGTCGGGCCTTCGAGTTTGCGGCGCAGACGACCGACGAGCACTTCGATCACGTTTGGATCACGCTCGTCGTCGTCCGGGTAGAGCTGTTCCATCAAGCGGTCCTTGGCCACCACTTGCCGGTGATGCCGCATCAGGTACTCGAGGATCCGGTACTCGTATGCGGTCAGCGCCAGCGGTTGTTCATCGAGAGACGCCTGCTTGCGATTGAGGTCAAGTAGCAGCGGCCCCGCCACAATCGTCGATTGAGTGAAACCACTGGAGCGGCGCAGCAAAGCATTGAGCCGCGCGTCCAGCTCTTCGAACTGGAACGGCTTGACCACGTAATCATCAGCGCCGGCGGCCAGGCCTTCGACCTTGTCCTGCCAGTTGCCGCGTGCGGTGAGGATCAGAATCGGAAACGTCTTGCCCCGGGCGCGCAACTGACGGATCAGGTCAAGCCCGCCCATGCCCGGCAGTCCGAGGTCGATCACCGCCAGGTCATGGTTGAACTGTTCGGTCTGGTACAGCGCCTCCTCGGCATTGGCCACGGATTCGACCACATGGCCGCTATCTGTCAGGCGGGTTTGCAGGTGATGGCGCAACAGCGCTTCATCTTCGACGACCAGCAGTTTCATAACGCTCTCCCGGGTAAATCAACCTCTCCAAAGGCAACGGTGTACCCCGATGGCTAACAGCGCGATTGTTCGCCGCCATCCACCAGTCAGGACAGATCGTAGCGACCCATGAGACCTTCCTCACGGAGTTTAATGCCATTGTGCGAGACAGACACGTTGTCGTAAGCAAGGTTACGCACCCGGCCCTGAACGCACACTGAACCTGAGCTGAATCAGATCGACTAGGCTGTCCTGATGACTTCCTTACAGGAGATTCAACCATGCGCGTGTTTCTCTCCCTCGTATTACTGGCTTTGTGCGGCCTCAGCCAAGCCGCGATCAAGACCCAGGAGATTCCCTACCAAAGCGCCGACGGTACCAAAATGATCGGCTACTACGCCTACGACGATGCCATTAAAGGTCCGCGCCCGGGTGTCGTGGTGGTGCATGAATTCTGGGGCCTGAACGATTACGCCAAGCGCCGCGCACGAGACTTGGCCGGGTTGGGCTACAGCGCACTGGCCATCGACATGTATGGCGACGGAAAAAACACCGAACATCCCAAGGACGCCATGGCCTTTATGCAAGCCGTGCTGAAGGACAGTGCCGTGGCCAGCGCACGGTTCCAGGCCGGGCTCGACTTGCTGAAGAAGCAGCCACAAACCAATCCGGACAAGCTCGCCGCCATCGGTTACTGCTTCGGCGGCGGAGTGGTACTGAACGCAGCCCGACAGGGCGAGCCGCTGGCCGGCGTGGTGAGTTTCCACGGTGCACTGGCGACCAATACACCGGCAACGCCGGGCAGCGTAAAAGCGAAAATCCTGGTCGAGCACGGTGCGCTGGACAGCATGGTGACGGCGGATAATGTAGCGGCGTTCAAGGCCGAGATGGACAAGGCCGGGGCCGATTACAAATTCGTCAGCCTGGATGGCGCCAAGCACGGTTTCAGCAATCCTGATGCGGATCGTCTGAGTCATGGCGATCATGGTGGGCCGGATATTGGTTACAACAAAGCGGCAGATGAACGCTCATGGGCGGATATGAAGGCGTTCTTCAAGAAAATTTTTGGTTGATCAGACAGACCGCGTCATCGTTCTTCGCTGTAGGAGCGAGGCTTGCCCGCGAAGAACGATGACGCGGTTCAACTGACACTACCCTCACACCAAGCAACCCGGCAAAATGCCCGACATGAATCCCGCCCCCGCCCTACCCGCCTGCTGCACCCCGCTCGATGCCCATTGGCCGCTGCCCTTTGTGCTGCCCGATACCGTGCTGCTGAGTACCCACTTCGATACCTCGCAACTGGCCAGCGATGATTTTCAGCGTAGCGCCATCGAGCCCCCCGCCAGCATCCAGCGCTCGGTCGCCAAGCGTCAGGCGGAGTTTCTCGCCGGACGGATCTGCGCGCGGGCCGCGTTGCAACAGCTGGAAGGACTGAGCCACAGCCCGGCCGTTGGTGAAGACCGAGCGCCCGTGTGGCCGCCGCACATCACCGGCTCGATCACTCACAGCACCGGCCGGGCCGCCGCGATCGTCGCAAAGAAGTCCAATTGGCGCGGACTGGGAATGGACCTGGAAAACCTGCTCAATCCTGACCGGGCCGAACGCCTGGCCGGGGAAATCCTCACGCCCCCGGAATTGCAGCGCATGGCCGCCGGCCGTCGCGATCAACTGGCCATATGGGTGACGCTGACGTTTTCGGTGAAGGAAAGTTTGTTCAAGGCGCTTTACCCGATCGTGCAGAAACGCTTCTATTTCGAACACGCCGAGGTGCTGGAATGGACCGAGAGCGGTCAGGTACGACTGCGGTTGCTGACCGACCTGTCCAGCGAATGGCGCTACGGCACCGAGCTGGATGCACAGTTTGGGGTTGTGGATGGGCAGTTATTGAGTCTGGTCGGTATCAAGGCCTGACCCCTGTAGCAGCTGGCGAAGCCTGCGTTCGGCTGCGAAGCAGTCGTTAAAACCAGTGCGGTGTTTCAGATAAACCTCGTGCGCAGGATTCACGACTGCTTCGCAGCCGAACGCAGGCTTCGCCAGCTGCTACGGATCATGTGCAAGGCTTCAACGTTTTTCCTGATTCCTCGGCCAACTCAGGCTGAAACACGCGCCACCCAGATTTTTGCTTTTGCTGATCAATGCCCGTCCGTCGTGCCAATGAATAATCCGCCGCACGATAGACAACCCCAACCCATGTCCGCCCGAGGCGCGGGTCCGGCTGTCATCGAGACGCAGGAACGGGGTGAAGATTCTCTCCCAGGCATTTTCCGGCACGCCTGGCCCGTCATCCTCTATATCCACCCGACAGCGTTGCTGCCCCACCTGATAACTGACGGTCACCCGGGACGACGCGTGACGCATGGCGTTACTCACCAGGTTCTGTATTGCCCGATGCAAATAACGCGGCTCCGCCTCGACCCACGCGTCGTCGCAATCGGCAGCCGACAGGCACAAACCGCGCTGGACCGTGACCTCGGCCCGCAGTGGCGCGAGCTCCTCAATGACTTGATTGACCAGTGCATCCAGATCGATCCGCTGAAAATTCAGGGCCGGCGAGCCCTGCTCCAACCGCGCATACGTCAGCATCTCGTCCACCAGCCGATCCAGATCCTCGATATCGTGATCCATGCCTTCGCGGTACTGTTCCAACGCTTGCGGCGTGGTCGCCGAGCCGATCATCTCCAGGCCAAAACGCAGCCGCGCCACCGGTGTGCGCAATTCGTGGGACACGGCACGCACCAGTTCCCGCTGGATCGCCAGCAATTGCTGCAAGTGCTCGGCCATGCCATTGAACGCCGCGGCCAAGCGCCCCACTGAATCCGCACCGCGTGCCGGCACGCGGGTTTCCAGGCTGCCCTTGGCGATGCGCGTAGCCGCGGCTTCGAGGCCGCGTAACCGGCGTTCCAGTTGGCGCACCAACAGATAAACGATCAAACCGATCAGGCTCAAACCAAGGGCCGCGATCAGCACCAGCCACTCCGGTGGATACGGGTTCATCTGATACAGCGGGCCGATTTCCAGTACCCATGGCGTACCAACCATCCCGGAGAATACCCGGATCGAATCGCCGCCCTTGCCCAGCGCCATCACCGTGTCGCCTTCGGACACCCGACGGCTCTGGTCTTCGTCCATGTCGGCCTCTTCGACCGTGACCAGTCGCAGATCAAAGCCAAAGCCCTTCTCTTCCTTTATTTGCGCCAGACGCTTGGGCTGCTCGGCCACCGGTACGCGCACCAGCTCATCGGCCAGCAGGTAAATAGTGGCCCGGGCCAGTTGTTCGCTGATCTGTTGGACTTCGCCAGTGAGCACCAACTGTTCCTTGTCGCTGACCAACCGGTAAACCTTCGCCGCATGCGGACCGGTCTGCTCCACCAGCGCCTGGCCCCGCAGCACTCGGGTGCGCTGGCTAAGATCGAGATCGGTCTGGGCGAACGTCTTCAAAGCCAGAGGAATCCCCAGCAATCGCTCCCACACCACCAAGGCACGATGTCGCTCGGTTTCGCTCATCGGTTGCAGGTTGCCGGCCATCAGCGAGAACGTACCGTGGGCCAGACGCTCGCGGTATTGCTCGCTGCGCACCTGGTTAAGCATGTGCAAGGCCAGCACGCCGAGCACCGCCACCAGAATCAGCGCCGCGCACATGCCGCCATAAATGCGCAGAAAGATCGAGTTCACAGGGACAGGTCTGCGCAGGCCTCGGGAACAAACAGATAACCTTTGCTGCGCACGGTCTTGATCAGTCGCGGATGCTCAGGATCATCGCCGATCTTGGGTCGAATTCGCGAGATGCGCACGTCGATGGAGCGGTCCTGACCGTCATAGCCAATGCCGCGCAGCGCGGTGAAGATTTCTTCCCGGGACAGAATGCGCCCGGCATTCGCCACCAGCAGCCAGAGCAGGTCGAACTCGGCGCTGGTCAATTCGATACCGACGTCATGCAGCCACGCTTCGCGCAACGCGTTATCCACCACCAGCGGGCCGAACTGCAAACGTCGTTGTTTTTCCGGGGCCACTTCCGGGGCTTCACTGCGTCGCAGCAGGGCCTGGATGCGCGCCAGCAGCAGGCGTGGGCGAACGGGCTTGCAAACGTAGTCGTCGGCACCCAGATCGAGGCCGAGGATCTGGTCAGTGTCATCGGTACGGGCCGTGAGCATCAGGATCGGTCCGTCGTAACGATCGCGGACCTTGCGGCAGATGCTCAGGCCATCTTCGCCGGGAAGCATCAGGTCGAGGATGACCAGGTCCGGTTGCTCGCTGAGAATGCGCGCCACCGCCCGCGCCCCATCGCCTTCGATCGACACGCGCAGGCCATTGGCTTCAAGGTAATCGCGGGTCAGTTCGGCCAGACGCTGGTCGTCCTCCACAATCAATATTTGCCAGGCTTCTTGCTCCACGGGTGACCTCTGCTTGCCAACAACACTTATAAGGAAGGATCCACCCGTCTTTTTGTAATGATGGGGGAGGATAAGGATGCGTCAGTACTGGCCGATTGTATAAACGCCGCTTACCGAGAACACAAGCCGGCAAATGCGTTCGGAGTCGCTGTTTTTTTGTGATAGGGTTCGCGCCCTTAAAAACCCGGCTGACCGTTTTCAATCATAGAAAATCAGTGAAAAACGGTCCGCTCCAGCTATGTCGCGGCCTACACGCCCGTTCCAACTTTCACACACAATTTACGCACAGGTTTATCCACAGGCAGTACGTTGCAACACCCTCCAAAACGCATTATCTTGTAGGTCGGCGCAAAAAAAACCCTACATGTAGGGTTTTTGCTAAATAGCCCAACCACATTTCAGACCAGAAACTCAAGCGCTTTATTGCCTGTTTATGGTTGAACCAAGCGTGATTTTACAAGCCCAAACCGCACCGGCGGATGGCACCGTTTTTTCAGGCCTGAACGGCCAGAACGGTACGGGTGTTGCAGAGATTACTGCCACCCGGAATGGAATCCGGTTTCGAGCCCAGGCTCGCAGCCAAAGACTTCGGCAAGGAAGCGGCATCATTAGCCTTTTTCCTACTGTCCCGAAGTTGTTATGCCCGACGCCCGTCGGTTGTAGTGCTTCAGGACAGAACGGTGGGCACCGTGAAGGTGCCCAAACAAACATAGAGAATGTGGAGACAACCCCCCATGCAAACCGACACAACTCGCGAGAACCCGCAGGGCACCTTGCCGCAGGCCGCTGATTCGACTTCGGATCTGTCCGCCACCGCGCCAGGCCAGCTGCGCGTGATCAAGCGTAACGGCACTGTCGTTCCTTACACCGATGACAAGATCACCGTCGCCATCACCAAAGCGTTTCTCGCAGTTGAGGGCGGCACCGCTGCCGCTTCGTCGCGAATCCATGACACCGTTGCCCGCCTGACCGAACAAGTCACCGCAACCTTCAAGCGTCGCATGCCATCGGGCGGCACCATCCACATCGAAGAAATCCAGGATCAGGTCGAACTGGCCCTGATGCGTGCCGGCGAGCAGAAAGTGGCCCGCGACTACGTGATCTACCGCGACGGTCGTTCGAAAGAACGCGCTGCCCACGCCCCGGCCGTAGAAGCTGTCAACGCTCACCCGTCGATCCGCATCACCCGCGCCGATGGCACCTTTGCTCCTCTGGACATGGGCCGTCTGAACACCATCGTCACAGAAGCGTGCGAAGGCCTGGAAGAAGTCGACGGCGACCTGATCCAGCGCGAAACCCTGAAAAACCTGTACGACGGCGTGGCGCTGACCGACGTCAACACCGCGTTGGTGATGACCGCCCGTACGTTGGTCGAGCGTGAGCCGAACTACTCGTTCGTGACCGCTCGCCTGCTGATGGACACCCTGCGCGCCGAAGGCCTGAGTTTCCTGGAAGTCGCTGAAAGCGCCACTCACCATGAAATGGTCGACCTGTACGCCAAGGCCCTGCCTTCGTACATCGCCAAGGGTATCGAATTCGAATTGCTGAACCCGGTCCTGGCAACCTTCGACCTGGAAAAACTCGGCAAGGCAATCAACCACGAGCGCGATCAGCAGTTCACGTACCTGGGCCTGCAAACCCTGTACGACCGTTACTTCATCCACAAGGATGGCGTGCGTTTCGAACTGCCACAGATTTTCTTCATGCGCGTGGCCATGGGCCTGGCGATCGAAGAGAAGAATAAAGAAGACCGTGCGATCGAGTTCTACAACCTGTTGTCGTCTTTCGACTACATGTCCTCGACGCCAACCCTGTTCAACGCCGGCACCCTGCGTCCACAGCTGTCGAGCTGCTACCTGACCACCGTGCCGGATGACCTGTCGGGCATTTACCACGCGATCCACGACAACGCCATGTTGTCGAAATTTGCAGGCGGCCTGGGCAACGACTGGACCCCGGTTCGTGCACTGGGTTCGTACATCAAGGGCACCAACGGCAAATCCCAGGGCGTTGTTCCGTTCCTGAAAGTGGTGAACGATACCGCCGTCGCGGTTAACCAGGGTGGCAAGCGCAAAGGCGCTGTCTGTGCCTACCTGGAAACCTGGCACATGGACATCGAAGAGTTCATCGAACTGCGCAAGAACACCGGTGATGATCGTCGTCGTACCCACGACATGAACACTGCCAACTGGATCCCTGACCTGTTCATGAAGCGCGTCTTCGATGATGGCAAGTGGACCCTGTTCTCGCCGTCCGAAGTGCCAGACCTGCATGACCTGACCGGCAAGGCCTTCGAAGAGCGTTATGAGTACTACGAAGCCCTGTCCGAGTACCCGGGCAAGATCAAGCTGTTCAAGACCATCCAGGCCAAAGACCTGTGGCGCAAAATGCTGTCCATGCTGTTTGAAACCGGCCACCCATGGCTGACCTTCAAAGACCCGTGCAACCTGCGCAGCCCGCAACAGCACGTCGGCGTGGTACACAGCTCGAACCTGTGCACCGAGATCACCTTGAACACCAACAAGGACGAGATCGCCGTTTGCAACCTGGGCTCGATCAACCTGCCGAACCACATCGTCAACGGCAAGCTGGACACCGCCAAGCTGGAACGCACCGTGAACACCGCCGTTCGCATGCTCGATAACGTTATCGACATCAACTACTACTCGGTGCCACAAGCCAAGAACTCCAACTTCAAGCACCGTCCGGTCGGCCTCGGCATCATGGGCTTCCAGGACGCGCTGTACCTGCAGCACATCCCTTACGGTTCCATTGCAGCCGTCGAGTTCGCCGACAAGTCGATGGAAGCGGTCAGCTACTACGCGATCCAGGCGTCCTGCGACCTGGCCGATGAGCGCGGCGCTTACGAGACGTTCAAAGGCTCGCTGTGGTCCAAAGGCATCCTGCCGCTGGATTCGCAACAGATCCTGATCGAGCAACGCGGCCAGAAGTACATCGACGTTGACCTGAACGAATCCCTGGACTGGGCACCGGTTCGCGCCCGTGTACAGAAAGGCATTCGTAACTCCAACATCATGGCCATCGCACCGACCGCGACCATTGCCAACATCACTGGCGTATCGCAGTCGATCGAACCGACCTACCAGAACCTCTATGTGAAATCGAACCTGTCGGGCGAATTCACCGTGATCAACCCGTACCTGGTTCGTGACCTGAAGGCTCGCGGTCTATGGGACTCGGTCATGATCAACGACCTGAAGTACTACGACGGTTCCGTGCAGCAGATCGAGCGCATCCCGCAAGAACTCAAAGAGCTCTACGCGACGGCTTTCGAAGTGGACACCAAGTGGATCGTCGACGCGGCAAGCCGTCGTCAAAAGTGGATCGACCAGGCTCAGTCGCTGAACCTGTACATCGCTGGCGCTTCGGGCAAGAAACTGGACGTGACCTACCGCATGGCCTGGTACCGTGGTCTGAAAACCACTTACTACCTCCGTGCCCTGGCCGCGACCAGCACCGAGAAGTCGACCATCAACACCGGCAAGCTGAACGCCGTTTCCAGCGGCGGCAACCACGGTGACGACTCGGTCCTGGCGGCGCCTGCCGGCCCTGCTCCAGTGCCGAAGGCTTGCGCCATCGACGAGCCGGATTGCGAAGCTTGCCAATAAGCTGAGCCGCCAAGCGCTGAAAGGCGCTTACTCAAAACCCCCGACAGGCCTCTGGCTTGTCGGGGTTTTTTTTGCCTGCTGTAGGAGCGAGCTTGCTCGCGAAGGAATAAAGAGCAACGCGTTCATTCAGGATGGACGCTTAATCGTTAACGTCCTTCGCGAGCAAGCTCGCTCCTACATTGAATCATCCACAAAAAAAAAAAGCCCCTCTTTCGAGGGGCTCTTTGTGAAGCGCTATCCGCCAACCGGCATCAGGTCATCTGAATGGTGGTTTGCATGACGGTGCTTTGGGTGGAAATGATTTTGGCGTTCGCCTGATAGTTGCTCTGCGCCTTGATCAGATCGACCAGTTCGTTGGTCAGGTTAACGTTGGACTCTTCCAGGGAGTTGGAAGCGATCGAACCCAGGGTGCCGGTTTGCGGTGCATCGTAGCCCGGGACACCTGACGCGTAGGTTTCTTTCCAGCTGGTGCCGCCTACAGCCTGCAGACCTTGTTCGTTGGTGAAGCTGGCCAGCGAGACCTGGCCGATAGGCTTGGTCTGGTTGTTGCTGAAGTTAGCCAGCAACACACCGCTACCGTCGATGGTCAGGTTGGTGATCTGGCCAGTGGCGTAACCATTCTGCGTAGGAATCGAACGCGCGGTATCAGCGTTGAATTGAGTGGTGTTGGCCAAGGCAATGGTCACGCCCGCAGGGTCGGCGGATGCGCCGTTGGCTGCCCACACACCGGCGGTCACAGTGCCTGGAGTCCAGTTCATGATCTTCAGATCGCTGTTGTTAGACGAAGGAATGACCGAAACCAGTTTGCCCGACGTGTCGAACGTCATCGTCGAAGGAACTGGAGCAGTAGCGGCGACGCTAGGGTCGGTGCCATCCGGGTTGCGACCATCGATCAGGGTGTAGGTATCCCAGGTGTTGGCACCTGTCTTGACCATGTACTGATCCATGGTGTGCTGGTTACCCTGAGTGTCGAAAATCGGGGTACTGAACTGCTTGGTGAAGGTCGCCGACTTGCTCGGATCGAACTTGTTGGCGGCAACGGCCTGGTCGATCACGGCAGCCGTAGAGTTCAGGTTGATCGTCGACGACACGGCGTTGGTCGATTTCGGCGCCAGGTTGGATGTATCAATGCGCAGGTCGGTCAATACACCGTTCTGAATATTGCCATTGGTATCCACACCGTAGCCCTGCAGACGCGAGGTGCCATCGGTGTTGGTGACGTAACCGTCCTTGTCGACCCTGAAAGTACCGGCACGGGTATAGGACATCGAACCAGCGTCGTTCAGAACGAAGAAGCCCGAACCGTTGATCCCCATGTCCAACACGTTGCCGGTGTTGTTGATGCCACCCTGGGTAAACTGCTGGGAAACGTTGGCCAGGCGCACACCGTTACCAACGGTCTTGCTACCCGTACCCAATTTGCTCGCCGAGTACACGTCTTCAAATTCTGCACGGGACGACTTGAAGCCGGTGGTCGCGACGTTGGCGATGTTGTTGCCGGTCACGTCAAGTTGTTTATTGGCTGCGTAGAGACCGCTAAGGCCGATATTGAAAGACATATTCCACTCCTTTATGCCGCGTTAGCCGGCTCTACATACCAATTGTTTGAACTTTGGACAGGCCGACAGGGCCCAGACCTGCAAGATTGAGCGTCAATTCGCCGCCGGTCTGACTGAGGGTCACACTATTGACCGTCGCCGGCAGGTAGGTGGCCAGGGCTGTCGCCGTGCCACCGATCGGAGCGCTGGCATTGAAGGTATAAGTACCTGCAGGGACCACCGCACCGCTACTGTCGTTGCCATCCCACTTGAAGCTGGCACTGCCTGCTGGCTGGCTGCCCAGGTCAAGGGTTCTCACTACCTTTCCGCTTGCGTCGGTAATTGTCACCGTGCCATCGGCAATGGACGATGGCACGGTCACCGAACCGGTCAGCCCCTTCGTCGGGTCGCTGATTTGCGCGATGTTGGTTTGCGCAATCACCGAATGGCCAACCAGTGAAGACGCCTGCAAGGCCTGGGAAGAGCTGAAATTACTGGCCATAGAGCTCACGGTCGTGTTCAGCGAAGTGATCCCCTCAAGGCTGCTGAACTGCGCCAGTTGAGCCACAAATGCGCCGTTGTCCTGCGGCGAAAGCGGGTCCTGGTTCTTGAGCTGGGTCACCAGCAATTTCAGGAACGCATCCTTGCCCAGAGACTGTGAGCCCGTGGCAGCGCCGGTTGCCGCCGCCAAGCCACCCGTCGTGGTGTTGGTCTTGATCGAAGAGTTGGCCAGGATGTCGTTGAGGCTCAAACTGCTGGTGGTATCAGTAACACTCATGAAATTCGCCCCTTATCACTGACCGAGGGTCAGGACCTTCTGCATCATGGTTTTGGCGGTGTTCATCATTTCGGCGTTGGTCTGGAACGAGCGACTCGCGGAAATCATGTCAGCCATTTCTTCGACGACGTTGACGTTCGGGTAGTAGACGTAGCCCTTGGCATCGGCAGCCGGATGATTCGGCTCATAGCGCGCCTCAAGGTTGCTCTGGTCTTCGACCACGCCGAGCACCTGCACGCCTTGACCGGCAGCGTCCTGGTTCTGGAACAACGAATCGCTGCCGCCGCTCTGGCCGCCCTGGAACATGGTGGCGAACACCGGGTGACGCGCGCGGTAGGTCTGGTCGATGCTCGACGAGACGGTTTCGGCGTTGGCGATGTTCGAGGCAACGGTGTTGAGGCGAGTGGTCTGGGCACTCATGCCGCTACCGGCAATGTTGAAAACACTGGATAGAGACATGGCTTACTCTCCGCGCAGGGCTGATACCAGCCCTTTGAATTTGCTGTTGAGCAGGGTGAAGCTGGCTTGGAAGCCGACAGCGTTTTCCGCGTAGTTCGACTGTTCCAGCTGGGCGTCCACGGTGTTCTGGTCAATCGACGGTTGCATCGGCGTGCGATACAGCAGCGATTCGTCGCCATTGCCCAGGCCTTCGGCTTCGATATGACGGCTGTTGGTCATGTTCAAGGCGAAAGTGCCGTTCTTGGTTTTCTCGTTCTGCTCGGCGAGCACTTTTGAAAAGTCCAGATCCCGAGCCTTGTAGTTCGGGGTGTCGGCGTTGGCAATGTTGTTGGCCAGGACTTCGGCACGCTGAGAGCGGAAGCCCAGGGCTTGTTCGTGGATACCGAGCGCTTTGTCGAAGCTGATGCTCATGTCGGGAAACCTTCGGGTGACCTGATTTTTCGTACGATGAACTTAGCAAGCGTCGTGCCAATTAAAAAAAGCCCGTAATCCGGGGCTTTGCGGGCAGGGGCAACGTGGCAATGCCAGAAAAGCGGCAAACGGCTTCCGCTGGCTGCCGCTTTTCTGCCGCTTATCCCAGCCGAGCCCCCCCCCTTATGACCCTGTGGGAGCGAGCTTGCTCGCGATGGCGTCGTGTCCGTCAACATCTTCGTCGCCTGTCACTCCGCTATCGCGAGCAAGCTCGCTCCCACAGGGGATGGAGGTGGTGCCAGGAATTTCTACAGGCAAAAAAAACGGGAGCCCCTGAGGACTCCCGTTTTTTTGTGTGCCGCGGACGAATCACTTCGCCTGGTAAATAATCCCCGGGCTGCACTGGACCATCTGGTAATGATCCGGCAAACCGTTCAGCGCTTCGGAAGCGCCGAGGAACAGATAACCGCCGGGCTTCAACGTGCTGTGGATGCGCAACAGGATGTCCTTCTTCACCTCGGCAGAGAAGTAGATCAACACGTTGCGGCAGAACACGATGTCAAATTTGCCGAGGCTCGCGTAGCTGTCCAGCAGGTTGAACGAACGAAACTCCACCCGGCTTTTGATCGGCGCCTTGATTGCCCAACGCCCCGGCCCTTTCGGGTCGAAATAACGTTGAAGACGCTCGGGCGACAGGCCACGGCCGATCGCCAGGCTGTCGTACTCACCCGTCTTGCAGTTGGTCAGCATGGTGCCGGACAGGTCAGTGGCAACGATCTGCACCCCCATCTTCAATTGCCCCATGTTGACCCGTTCGAACTCATCGATGGACATCGACAGCGAATACGGTTCCTGACCGGACGAGCACGCCGCCGACCAAATGCGCAGACGCTGGCCGGGAGCGGCTTTGATCGCTTCGGGCAATACCTTGTTCTTCAAGACCTCAAACGGATAGGTGTCACGAAACCACAGGGTTTCGTTGGTGGTCATGGCATCCACCACCATCTCGCGCAAACCACTGCGCGGCTGGGTCTGAATGCGCTGGACCAGCTCACCCAGGGACTTGATGCCCTGCTGTTCCATCAGTTTGTTGAGACGGCTCGAGACCAGGTACTGCTTATTTTCACCGAGCAAAATGCCACAGGCTTTTTCCAGGAATACCCGGAACTGTTCGAAATCCAAATTACCCGTAGACAATGATGCCGCCTCTTAAATCGTTTTGATCACCAGGGGCAGAAGGCCCCTAGCTGATGTCTGCTGCTTTGATCCGGTCGACTACCCGGGATGCCAGGTCATCAGGACGGAATTTGGCAAGGAAGTCATCGGCACCGACTTTCTTGACCATCGCCTGATTGAATACGCCCGACAATGAAGTATGCAGGATGATATGAAGCTTTTGCATGCGAGGGTCGTTGCGGATCTCGGCCGTCAGGGTATATCCGTCCATCTCCGGCATCTCGATGTCGGAAATCATCATCAGAAACTCTTCTTCCGGCTTCTTGCCCTCCTCAACCAGTTTGCGCAGGTAATCCAGCGCTTGCTTGCCGTCGTTCAACGCCACCACTTCGACACCGACCGACTGCAGACAACGGGAGACTTGCTTGCGCGCCACCGACGAGTCATCGACCGTCAGAACTTTCAAGGACAGCGCCTTGTGCTGGGTTTCGACATCCACCACGCCGACCGAAATCGCTTCCGGTGTCGGCGCCACTTCCGCCAGCACTTTCTCGACGTCGATGATTTCGACCAACTGATTGTCAACCCGAGTCACAGCCGTGAGGTAATGATCGCGCCCCGTGCCCTTGGGTGGTGGATGAATCTCCTCCCAGTTCATGTTGACGATACGTTCCACCGACCGCACCAGGAAACCCTGGGTCTTGGTGTTGTATTCCGTGATGATCACGAAGGGATTGCTTTGGTCTTTCAGCGCGCCGGACCCGGTGGCCATCGCCAGATCAAGGATCGGAATGGTCGCCCCCCGAATATTCGCCACACCGCACACGACAGGACTGGACTTGGGCATCAGGGTCAGCTTGGGGCATTGCAGCACCTCCCGAACCTTGAACACGTTGATCCCATAAAGCTGCTGGCCGTCGAGACGGAACAACAACAGCTCAAGGCGATTCTGCCCCACCAATTGCGTGCGCTGGTTTACCGCATCCATTACACCAGCCATGCACAGACTCCTACACCAACGCTTAAGTGTGTTGCGACGCACCTTCATCACTAAACGGCACGGCGCTTGCTTTTTAACTCTTATGAACACAGAACCGACATTTTCCCGACGCCTGACATCAACATTCCGCAAATTACTTTGCGCGATGTCGGCCGCTTGCCTGTTCAACGCTGGCAGTCCTGCCCTTGCTGACGCAGTTACCTTGCCTGACATGCTTATCGGCGTCACTCAGGGCTTTCTTGAATTCACCGTAGAGGACTATCTGGCGACCAGTCAAACGCAAGGTCGTTATGAAATCGAGGTCAACCAACTCGACCCGCGAATGCACATGCCCATGTGTGACAAGGAATTGACAGCCTCTCTCGAGAGTCCGGCCAAGCCGCTGGGACGGGTGACGGTCAAGGTTCGCTGCGAGGGTGCGTCCCCCTGGACCGTCTTCGTGCCCGCTCAAGTACGCCTGTTTCGCGACATTGTGACCACCACCCGCCCCCTGCGCCGCGCCGGCATTATCGAGCCTCAAGACGTAACCCTGCGTGAGCGCGACATCAGCCTGATCAACCAGGGCTACCTGACGTCAGTCGACGAAGCGATCGGGCAAAAACTGACCCGACCAATGGTCGCCGACCAGGTCATTACCCTGGTGCACCTGGAACAGGCGGATGTGATTACCAAGGGTGATCAGGTGGTGATTACTGCCCGCAGTGGTACGCTCAGTGTACGCATGCCGGGCGAGGCGTTGTCCAACGGCGGCTTGCGCGAACAGATCCGGGTAAAAAACCTCAACTCCGAGCGGGTCATCAAGGCGCAAGTCACCGCGCCTGGCCAAGTGGAAGTGGCTATGTAGGGCACTCTGTTTGTGAAGTTATGGCGTGACGCCCGACTGTTCCCTAAACTGTGCCTCATGCAAGGCAAGCGCTGACGCGCGCAAGCTCATTGATAAAGTGAGCCTAAAGTTTTTCCGGGTATGGCCGAAAACATGGCAAGCGTCCAAATACCCAGAGGTTTTTTTATCATGGTCATCGATTTCAGCCGGTTGAACAGCTCCTCGCCACTTACCGGTGGTACACGTACCAGCGCCGCGAAGGAAACTGCCGAAGCCGGCAAATCCGCGCCGCTGAATACCCCGGCCGAACAGGCCAGTACCGTCAAAAGCGGGGAATCGGTACATTTCAGCGATGAGGCTCAACAGTTGCAGAAGGTCACTGACAAGCTGCGCGATCAGCCTGCCGTCGACAAGGCCCGCGTGGCCGAGTTGAAAGCAGCGATTGCAGATGGCAGCTACAAAGTCGACAGCAACCGTGTGGCCAGCAAACTGCTCAACTTCGAAGCCCAGCGCTAGGCCAAGGCCGGCGCCAGGCTTTTGGACGCTTAAACCCCAAGGCCCGCCATGCACGACACTAATTTACTGCAACTGATCACCGACGACTTTGCTCCATTGCAACAATTGATGGAGTTATTGCAGACCGAGTCCCTCGCGCTGCATGGTCGGGAGATGCAACTGCTTGAAGAAATTCTGGCGCAGAAACAGGCATTGATCATCTTGCTTGAACAGCATGGCCGCAAGCGCAGTGAAATTCTCGCCAGCCTTAATTTGCCCACCAACCGCGATGGATTGGAGCAACTCGCCAGCCAATCGAGCATCGGTGACCAGCTACTGGAACAGAGTGACGCGCTGATGCAGATGTTGGCCCAATGCCAAGCCATCAACGTTAATAATGGCCAGTCGATCCAGGTGCAGCAGGCCTCCACCGCCAATCAGCTGAAAATCCTCACGGGTGGCGAACCACCAGCGCTTTACGATGCCCGTGGATCAACCTCCAAGCTGGCAATGCCACGCCCGCTCAGTCAGGCTTGAGCCTGTCGATGAGCTTGCCCTATCAAGACGCGCCACATGCTGGCAATATTATGGCCAGCCGCAGTCATATTTTGTCTGGAGATTGATGAACCGTGTCCAATGCCTTAACCGCGGAAGATGCTCCGCAGCCACCCAAGGTGCTCTCGACGCCAATGGAGATCGCTGGCAACTTGCGGCAGCTGCAAGAAAGCCATGACCCGCTGATTATCACGTTCCACGAGCGCAACCAGCGCTTCCAGACCTATCTGGTGGACGTCGACCGTGAAAAAAAAATGATTGCCCTGGATGAGATGGTGCCCCGCGATGGCGAGCGCTATCTGCTGGCCGGCGAACCGTTTCGGATTGAAGGGTTTCACGAAGGTGTGCGCATTGCCTGGGAAAGCAACGGGCCACTGACCATCGACGAATCAGATAATGACCGCTGCTATCGTGGCCCTCTGCCCAACGAGGTTGTCTACCATCAGCGCCGCAATGCCTTCCGGGCTGCGTTGAAGCTGGCACAACTGGTGGATGTCGAGCTCGCGGGTGAAAAACTCAAAACGTCAACCAGCGGCAAGTTGTTGGACATTTCCGCCACCGGTTGCAAGTTGCGCTTCGAAGGCGACATCACTGGCAGCCTGCAACTGGGCCAGGTCTATGATCGCTTCATGGCTGCCCTGCCCTTTGGCAAAATGACCGCGCCAGTTGAACTGCGTTACCTGCACTTCGAAGAAAGAATCTCCACCACGTTTGCCGGCGTACGCTTTCACAACATGAGCGGGCTGGTACAGCGTCAGGTCGAGCGTTTCGTCTATCAGCTTCAGCGCGAAGCGCGGCGCTTCGACAAAGACGACATGTAACACGAGCCATCAATAAAAAAACGGGCAGCCCCTTGCGGTGACTGCCCGTTTTTTATGCCTTGGCTTTATGGCCTGGCTTCGGTAAAGCTTTGCTCGCGCCCTGTGTCAGGGTCTTCGGGAGACGGGCCGGTTTCGGTTTCGGTGTCGATTTCGGGCTCCGGCTTTGGCTCTGGGTTGATCGGGCTCTGCATCTGATCCTGCACCACCTGCTCGTCGACACGCGGGTCAAGGCAAGCCACCAGTGGTGAACTCGACATACTGTCCGGCATCGCCACGTGATGCAGCGGCGCATCGTCGACCTGATGCAGATTGGTGACCGCTTTCGGACGGATCCGCCACACCAGCACCACCGCGAAGAAGCTGAAGAAGGCATAAAGCATATGGCTGCCGAACAGCTTCATCAGCACCCCGGCCACCAACGGCCCGATACTGGCGCCGACACCATAGGTCACCAGTAACATCGCCGTGAGGGACACGCGACGATCGCCTTCGACGTGATCATTGGAGAAGGCCACCGCCAGCGGATACAGGCAGAACATGACCAGTGAACAAACGAACCCGGCGATGAACAATATTTCCAGTGGCACCTGTTGCATGATTGCCAGCGGCAACGCAGCCACGGCCAGGACCATCGCAACACAGCGGATCAACAACGCGCGGTCATAACGGTCGGACAGCCAGCCCAATGGCCACTGCACCATCAGCCCGGCGAAAACGCAGCTACCCATGAACAGACCGACCTGCTCCGTGGATAACCCTTGCTGAGAGGCATAAAGCGGCGCCAGACCGTAAAAAGAACCAATGATCAGCCCCGCCCCCAGCACCGTGCTCAACGACTGCGGCACGCGACTGATGAAAAATCGAGGCTCCATTGGCGCAGGATGCAGCGGTGCAGGGTGGATCCGGCGAGTCAGGGCCACTGGCACCAGGCACAGTGCGAAGCACAACGCGACCAGCATCAACAGTTCCAGGCCCAGCGCCGGGTGCATGACCAAAATCAGCTGGCCCAGCACCAGCCCCAGGTACGAGGCGATCATGTAGCCGCTGAACACCGCCCCGCGCTGCGAGGCTTCCGCCTGCTCATTGAGCCAGCTTTCGATGACCATGTATTGGCACATCATGCCGAGGCCGACGATGACCCGCAGGAATATCCAGGCAGGCAGCCAGTCGATCAGACCGTGGCCGAGCACCGCCGCACCGACAATCCCAGCGCAGGCTGAGTAGGCTCGAATATGCCCGACCCGGGCAATCAGACGGTGACCGATCTTGCCGCCCAGGACGAGGCCAAAATAGTTGGCAGCCATCAACGCACCCACCCATAGGCTGTCGACGTGATCGGCCGCCAGGCGCAAGCCCAGGTAGGTACTCAACAAGCCAGAGCCGATCAACATCATCAGCGAGGCAAAATAAAGCGCTCGAAAAGGTTTCCAGATTTGGCGCATCGGCGTTCCGAGCGGCTCCTTGCAGTGAGAAACGGGCTATCGGCAAAGATAGCTCGAAGACGACGTGTCGTCAGGCCTGGGCTGCTAGAACACGACGTTCCCAGGGAGTAATTTCATCAAAGAAGCTGGTCAACTCCATGGCCTTCGAAGCAATGTAACCTTCGATGAACTCCTTGCCGAACAGTTCCTTCGCCAATTGACTACGTTTCAGACGCTCAAGAGCGGCATGCAAGGTACACGGCAATGAAAGATTGTCCGGCACTTCGATTTCACCCTGGATCGGATCGCTCGGTTCCAACTCGTTTTGGATGCCATGCAACCCGGCGGCCAGGCTCGCGGCTATGGCCAGATACGGGTTGGCATCAGCGCCCGGCAGACGGTTCTCGACCCGACGAGCGACCGGTGAACTGGCCGGAATGCGCAGACCGGCGGCACGATTATCGTGGGACCAACAGGCATTATTCGGTGAAGCGAACGGATGGTACAAGCGTTGGTAGGAGTTCACGTTCGGTGCGAACAGAGCAGTGAAGTCCGCCATACCCGCCTGCTGGCCACCGATGAAATGACGGAAGGTCGCGGTCGGCTGACCGTCCTGATCACTGAACACGTTACGTCCGGTGCCGATCTCAATGATGCTCTGGTGAATATGCATGGAGCTGCCCGGCGTATGCGCCAGCGGCTTTGCCATGCAGACCACGATCAGACCGTGCTTGAGGGCAACTTCTTTGAGTAGATGTTTAAACAGGAATGTCTGGTCGGCCAGCAGCAGCGGATCGCCGTGCAACAGGTTGATCTCGAATTGGCTGACGCCCATTTCGTGCATGAAAGTATCGCGAGGCAGGCCCACGGCGGCCATGCATGCGTAGACTTCACTGAAGAACGGCCGCAAGCCGTTGTTGGAACTGACGCTGAATGCCGAATGACCTTCTTCACGACGACCGTCCAGGCCTACCGGCGGCAGAAACGGTTGAGTCGGGTCGGAATTGGGCGCAAAGATAAAAAATTCCAGCTCGGTCGCCACCACGGGTGCCAAACCGAGGGTAGCGTAACGAGCGATCACGGCCTTGAGTTGACCCCGGGTCGAGAGGCTAGAGCATTCGCCGGTCAGCTCATCCGCATCGCAAATGGCGAGCGCCCGTGGCTGCTTGCTCCACGGCAGGCGATAAATGTGCGCAGGATCGGGGACCAGCGCCAGGTCGCCATCATCACTGCCGTAAAAGCGCGCCGGCGGATACCCGCCCATGACGCATTGCAGCAGCACACCCCGCGCCATCTGCAAACGCCGCCCTTCGAGGAAACCCTCGGCGGTCATGACCTTGCCCCTGGGTATGCCATTCAAATCCGGCGTGAC
Organism: Pseudomonas sp. IT-P253; assembly: GCF_949768125.1. NCBI lineage: Bacteria > Pseudomonadati > Pseudomonadota > Gammaproteobacteria > Pseudomonadales > Pseudomonadaceae > Pseudomonas > Pseudomonas sp. IT-P253. The sequence continues at coordinate 102,489 of NZ_CATKPT010000010.1, forward strand.
GCATTCAACCTCATCAATGCCTTTCAATCGCTGCGCGAGTGAGCCCTGGCCGTCGGTTTTCATGACGCAATCCTGTTGTTGTACGAGCCGCGAACGGCGACCCGTACAAAATAGGCTTCGGCCGTTCAGAATTTCAAGCAGCATGCAAAAAAATCAAAAGATCGCAGCCTTCGGCAGCCCCTATAAGGGTCGTGTTCGTCAGGGCAGGTAAAGACTGAACACCCCACCGCCCAACGGGCCGCCATTGCTGATTTCGGTGCGGCCGCCCACGCCATTGCGCTGATGCAGCGCTGCAATACGTCCGGCGAAGTACAAGCCCAGACCCGTGCTGCCCGTGCTGTGGTTAATGCCCTGCAGGTAATCGGCCTGACGCTCGATCATCTCAGGTGAATAACCCTCGCCATCGTCGTTGATGGTCAAAACCAGCTGCCCGGCCTTATCACTGACGGTAATCAGTAGCGCGTGGCGAGCATAACGAATGGCGTTGTTGATGCTGTTGGCCAGCACCGAGGCGACCAGTTCCCGGTCGAAGAACCCCAATGGGCTCAACGGGTCGACTTCATAGGTCGCGATAATCCCGCGGCTGGCGAATACTTCTTGATGAGCGGCCAGTTGCGCTTCGATGAAATCATCCAGTTCATGGTAGGCCGGCTGCAACGGCATCTGGTTGACACCCAGTTTATACAGCCCCAATAACTGCACCAGCATGCCATTGAGATGAGCGAACTCAAACTCGATGACGCCCTGCTCCGGGCTGTGCTGCTCGGGGTCGGGCAAGCGCCCCAGCCAATCGCTGTGAGCCTGTATCAACAGGGCGAGCGAGTTCTTCATGTCGTGCACGGTGGACGCAATCACCGTTGAAAAATCCAATACCGGGTAGTCTTGGGTCATTCACCGAACGCCTTGATTTTCAGTTTCTGATAGCGCGGATAACGCGCGTCGGTGTCGGGCATCATGCCAACTTGTTTCAGGCAGGCCCGACATTCATCCATTTCGGCTGAAGGCACGCTGGTGTCAGCGCCGTGGAGCAGCGACTGCGCCATGTTCAGCGCGATACTGATGTTTTTCGGCTGCAGGGCCAGGGCTCTGCGAAATACCGCCCGAGCCTCCACCAGGTTGCCGGACTTGTATACCCGTACGCCCTGTCGGTTGAGTTCGGCGGCCGTGTTGCTGGAGTTGAGAATCGCCGGGTCATCGGTCAATTTGGCAATCCCCTGCATCACCACAGGATCATCACCATAAATTTCCGCGCAGTTTTTCAACATCGATGCGCCTGCGCTCGCCTGGCCAAGCATTTGCAACTGTTTGGCCACCAGTAATGCTGCTTCCGCGCTCATGAACTGCTCCATGCCATCGAGACGCAGCATTGCCTGTTCGGTGAGTTTCTCCGCCGTTTCAGCATCGTTGAGTAGCAAACTGGTGGCCTTCATCAGCCGCGCACGAATCTGCAAGCCAGGATCGCCAGGATTCTCCTTGGCCACCAAACTGAGGGTCGTGTTGATTTCCAGTCGGGTCCGGGTATCCAGTCCTTTCTCGCTGCCTTTGCTGATCAAGGCATGGGCCAGGCCCAGGTTGCTTTCCGCATCCTTGAAACGAGACTGTGCCCCCTGCGACACGGCCTGGCGAAAAGCCTTGGAGGCGGTGTCGAAATCTTCGTTGGTCATCGCCAGCTTGCCCAACAGCGCTTGCCTGCGGACCGCCAGGGGGGATAGGCGAATCGCTTCTTCCAGGACTTTCTGAGCCGCCTTGGTGTCGCCTTCGACCATCAGCACTTCGGCCATGCCGTCATACAGCGCCGGCATCATCGGAAACACTTTCAGGGCTTTTTCGTAGATGGCTTTGGCCTGGCTGATCTGGCCGCGCTTGATCAGCAACTGACCCAATCCGGCAAACGCCCATGGCAAAGGGCGATCAGCAATAATGCTGTCGTAGAGACGCTCCAGTGCTTCATTCTGATTCATGTCACGCAACGCGTCCGCGCGGTAACGCAGGCAAAGCGGCGAATAACGAATGTCCTTCTTGCACAGTTCGATACAGGCGTTGAGCACTTCAAGCGGCTTGCCACGATCGAGGGCTTGCAGGATTGGCTTGAGCAAATTCTTGCGTTGCTCCAACCGTTCAAGGCGCTGGGCCAGGCCGGAACGGTTGAACGGTTTTGTCAGGTAGGCATCGGGTTCATGCTCCAGGGCACTTAGCACCATGGCCTGGCTGGTCTCGGCAGTGACCATGACGAACACAGCCTCATGGCTGATCAGCTTCTCAATCATCAGGTCTTCAAGCACCTGCTGACCGTTCTTCTTGCCGTCGCCCAAGTGGAAATCCTGCAGGATAAAGTCGTAGGCCTTCTGCGAGCACATTCGCAGCGCCTGTTCGCCTGTATCGGCAGTGTCGACGTCCTTGACGCCCAGTTCCCGCAGCATGGACCTGACGGAACTGCGGAAATCCGAGAAATCATCGACGATCAGAAAACGCTTTTGGTGATACGACAGCATCGAAGATTTCCAGGCAATTTAAGTAGAAGACCATGACCGTTCGGGTTATCGGCCAGGAGTACCGTTCCCTTGAGAACTCCTGTTGATCGAGTGCGCTCTAAATATTTGAACGTGTTATTGAAAAACGGGATTATTCTGTTTTATTGAACCGCAAATCAGTATCCGCTCGACGTCGATACGCCACTTGTCGCCGGTAAAAGGCAGTAGATATGACCTCCTCCCCCAAGCACTCGGCTGAAACGTCCGAGCGAAAGGTCCCGACTCCCAGCTCTCTGGATTTTCCAGTGGTCGGGATTGGCGCGTCGGCGGGCGGGTTGCAAGCCATCAAATTATTTTTCGAGAACATGCCTCACGACAACGGCATGGCGTTCGTGGTCATTCTTCACCTGTCGCCCGATCACCAAAGCATCGCTGACAAAATCATCCAGGAGTCGACCCGGATGCCGGTCCTGCAGGTGACCGAAACGGTGCCCATCGAGAAAAACCATGTCTACGTCATCTCACCGGCTCAGCAGCTGGCGATGAATGATGGTTTTCTCGAGGTCCGCAGCGACGACCCGCATCGGGGCCGCCATTCCGCGATCGACCTGTTTTTTCGTGACTTGGCGCAAGTGCACCGCGAGCGCGCGTTCTGCCTGATATTGTCCGGCAGTGGCTCCGATGGTGCAGTTGGGTTGTCACGTATCAAGGAACATGGCGGGATCACCATGGCCCAGGCGCCGGAAGACGCCGAATTCGACGGCATGCCCAGCGCAGCCATCGATACGCATATGGTCGATTTGGTGTTGCCCGTTGTAGAGATGCCGCAAAAATTGCTGGAATTGTGGCACAACGCCAAGGAAATCATCTTACCGACCGCAAACGATCCGGAACTGCAAACCTTCGCCACCGTATCCGAGCGCGACACTGCACTCGCTGAACAGCTGCTGCACGACATCCTGATTCAGTTGCGCACTGGCACCGGCCATGATTTCAAACACTACAAGCGGGCGACCGTCTTGCGTCGAATCGAGCGTCGGATGCAGGTCACCGCGCAGCCGGACCTGGGCGCTTACTACCGCTATCTGCAAAGCAATCCCGAAGAAACCAAGGCATTACTGGGTGACATGCTGATTGGTGTGACCAACTTCTTCCGCGATCGGGAAGCGTTCGAAGCCCTCGAGCGGGAGGTCGTACCGCAGCTGGTCAGCGCCGCCGTGTCGGCCTCCCCCGAGAAAGAAGAAATCCGAGTCTGGTCGGCGGGATGCTCCACAGGCGAAGAAGCCTACAGTTTGGCGATGCTGGTCACCGATCAACTGCAACTGGATGCCAGCCAGGCCTCACTGCAACTGTTTGCCACGGACATTGACGAGCGCGCCATCAGCTTCGGCCGCGCCGGGCTGTACCCGCAAGCGATCATTACGGATGTGCCGCCAACCCGATTGCGGCACTACTTTATCAAGGAAGACGACCACTATCGGATTCGCAAGGAAATTCGCGAAAGGGTCTTGTTCGCCAAGCACAGCTTGCTGTCCGACCCACCATTCTCGCAAATCGATTTGATAGTTTGCCGCAACTTGTTGATCTATCTGGATCGCGAAGTTCAGCGTGAAATCCTGCAGATGTTCCACTTCGCGTTACGGCCAGGCGGATTTCTGTTTCTGGGCTCCTCGGAAAGCGCAGACGCTTGCCACGAGCTGTTTGCCCCAGTGGATAAACGCAACCGGATCTTCCGCGCCAAGACCGGCACCGCCAATAGCCGCCGCACACCTGCCATGCCTCGCGGCGGTTATGTACGCAGCAATATTTCCCGTGAGGCGCCGCAGAGCACGGTGCAACGCAAGCTGTCCTTCGGTGACATCCACCTACGCGCCCTGGAACGCTCCGCTCCGCCGAGCATGATTGTCGATGCCAACGCCGACATCCTGCATATGAGCGAAAGCGCTGGACGTTTCCTGCGCCATATAGGTGGTGAGCTGTCGCGCAACCTGCTGGCGCTGATCCTGCCAGAGCTGCGCCTGGAAATCCGAACCACCTTGTTCCAGGTCCAGCAAAGCGGCATCGTGGTCAAGTCCCGTGCAGTGCCGATAAAACGCGACGATCGGCTCTACATGATTGATCTGGTGGCGCATCCCTATAAGGACGAAGAATCGGACGGCGAATTCGTCCTGGTGATTTTCGAGGAAGTTGAAGTCGATCCTTCCGAACAGACCGCCACCCCCCTGTTACAAACCGAAAGCCAGGTGCTGTCCAACCTCGAGCGCGAACTGCAACGCACCAAGTTGCACTTGCAGGACACCATTGAACAGTCGGAAATCTCCAGTGAAGAGCTCAAGGCTTCTAACGAAGAAATGCAGGCAATCAACGAAGAACTGCGTTCGGCCACTGAAGAGCTGGAAACCAGCAAGGAAGAGTTGCAGTCGATCAACGAAGAGTTGCTGACGGTCAACTACGAGCTGAAAACCAAAGTCGAAGAAACAGACAAGATCAACGACTACCTGACCAACTTGATCGCCTCGACTGACATTGCGACGGTGTTTGTAGATCGCAGCATGCGGATCAAATGGTTCACGCCTCGTGCTACTGACATATTCAGCATGTTGCCGGTGGACACCGGTCGTTCGCTGCTCGATATCACGCACCGCCTGCATTACGAAGACTTGGCCGGCGACGCGGCGGCGGTGTTCGAGTCATTGAACATGATCGAACGCGAAGTCAGTAGCACCGACAACCGTTGGTACATCGCCCGCCTGCTGCCCTATCGCTCCAGCGAAGACCATATCGACGGCACAGTGCTGACATTCATCGACATCACCAAACGCCGTGCGGCCGAGGAAGAACTGCGCCTTGGCGAGGAACGCATGCGCCTGGTGGCCGAAAGCACACGGGATTACGCAATCATTACCCTCGATGAACAAGGCATCATCACTACCTGGAACAAAGGCGCCGAGTTGATATTCGGCTACAGCAAGGCTGAAGCCGAAGGCGCTTATTACGATTTCATCTTCTCACCAGAAGACCGCGCCTGCGGCGTGCCCGAAAACGAACTGCTGACGGTTCGTACCCATGGCCGTAGCGAAGACGAACGCTGGCACCTGCGCAAGGATGGCAGCCGATTCTATTGCAGCGGTGAGGTGACCCTTCTCATCGGCGACAATCTGCAGGGCTATGTGAAAATCGCCCGAGACCTGACCGGCCATAAACGTCAGCATGAAAAGCAGAGTCAGGAACTGGCCGATACCCGAAACACCAATTACCTCAAGGATGAGTTTTTCGCGGTCATGTCCCACGAACTCAAGCATCCGCTGAACCTGATCCAGCTCAACGCAGAACTGCTACGCCGCTTGCCAGTGACCAAGTCCGTCGCTCCCGCCGCCAAGGCAGTCAACACCATTTGCGATGCCGTCAACAGCCAGGCACGGATCATCGATGATTTGCTGGATGTCGCCAGAGTCCGCACCGGCAAGCTCAAGCTGAAACCGATCGCCGTGGACCTGGTCAGTGTATTGCGCGATATCCACACGGTTGTCCTCAATGAGCGGCATGCCACCAATGTCGAGTTGCAGGTGCCTGATCAGGCGCTGATAGTCCATGCCGACCCGACGCGCCTGGAGCAGATCATCTGGAACCTGGTGAACAATGCACTGAAATTCACTCCACCTTCCGGGCACGTGCAATTGATTGCCAGCCAAGTCGGGAGCAGGGTGCGGCTGGATGTCAAAGACAACGGCACCGGCATCGCCGCCGAGAACCTTGAGCACGTGTTTGATCTGTTTGGTCAGGCTGAAAAACAACATGCCACGCACAACCGTGAGGGCTTGGGGATTGGGCTGTCGCTGGTCCGCCAATTGACCGAGGCCCAACAAGGTACAGTCGAGGTGAGCTCACCCGGGCTGGGCGCAGGCTGTACGTTCAGCGTTTACCTGCCGATGGCCGAGAGTGCAGATGATGTTCAACCCGTCGTACAGACCGACGATGTCGCGGGCAGGTTGAGTGGTTTAACAATCCTGCTGGTCGACGACTCCGCCGAGGTACTCGAAACCTTGAAGATGCTGCTGGAAATGGAAGATGCAGAAGTTATTGCCTTCGACCGTCCGGTAGCCGCCCTGGACGCGGCAAAAAAAACCCGTTTCGACCTCATCATTTCGGACCTTGGCATGCCGGTCATGAATGGTCATGAGCTGATGAGTGCATTACGTCAGCTGCCGCTCGTCAAGGATGTACCGGCCATTGCACTGACCGGCTACGGCACTAACAGTGATATTCAAAAATCCCGGCAATCGGGCTTTAACCAGCACATTGGCAAACCTGTGTCCTACGAGGACCTGATTGAAACCATCGAGTCGCTACGGCGCTCTTCGATCCTTTGACTGGCGAATGATTCAGCACAAATAGTCGCGTTGCACACAAACACGCCGATCAATCGCTTGCCATAGTCGTTCCCTATGGTCGGACCAGACCTTGGGATCGACTTTGGTTGTGCGCATGAGCTCCAGCATGGCCGTCTTGGCAGCCAGGTATTCCACCCAGGCGTCTTCGGATCGGAGTTTCAATCGCTCACGCTCGGTCATCTCCATTCGTCGCAACGCCAGTGTCGGCTCATCGACAATCACAGCCCCGAGCGTTAACTGTGCCCGGTGCGGCGCAACAAACGCTTGAGTGTCCGCTACCAGTTCCCTCGCCCGTTGGATCCCCCACTTCAGTGCGGCGCAGTAATACCCGCCAGAGCCTCTGTCGTGAGACTCCTCGCACATCGCCCAGCCACTCTCGGTATAGAGGCCAATAAACACCTGAGAGACGCCCTCGTGATTGATCCGCGCCTGCACTTCGACTTGCACCCCATTACTGAGTACTTCTTCATAGGTGTGAAGAGGTAAACGGGTGTTGGTCCATAACCAGAACTTTGCGCCTCTGCGTCGCATTGATTACCCCCCTGAGTCATGTCAGGAGTAAGGCACAGCACCGGCACGCTTTCCATGTAGATCGTCGGGTG